>CAZSIY010000039.1:0-9683 GCA_964606825.1 uncultured Oscillospiraceae bacterium
GATATTGAAGTGTACATATTGTTTATTATACCAAATATGATAAAATATAACAACACATATTTTATGTTTTTTTAATTTTTATTATCACTGCCAAAAGCAGATTTAAGATGTCTTAAATCTGCCGATGACCGAAACAAATTTATCTCAATGCAAAATATGCGATAACCAATATACCCACGGCTATTCGATAATAGCCAAATCCCTTAAAATCATGCTTTCTCACATAATTCATAAGGAATTTTATTGCCGCCATGGACACGCCGTAGGCCACCGCCATTCCCAGTAAAAGCACGGCAAGCTCACCGCCCTGCATTGCAAGGCCGTATTTTAAAATCTTCAAAAAACTTACGCCGAACATTACCGGTATTGCAAGAAAAAACGAAAATTCCGCGGCAACTTCTCTGGAGCAACCCAAAATAACGGCACCAAGTATTGTGGAGCCGGAGCGCGAGGTCCCCGGAATTATGGACAAAACCTGAAAAGCACCTATAAGAAGTGCCGTTTTATAAGACATATTGTCAATTTGCGTAACTTTTATCTTCGGATGCCTACTCTCAACGATTATGAAAGCTATACCGTAAATTATAAGCATGGCCGAAACCACTTGCCAATTTTCAAAATGTTCCATGTAGCTGTCTATAAGAAAACCTATTACAGCTGCGGGAACACACGCTACTATAACTTTAAACCACATTTGCCAAGTAGCGCTCTTTTCCGCCTTTGTCTTTGACGGCGAAAAAGGATTGAGCTTTTTGAAATAAAGAGTAACCGTAAATTATAAGCATGGCCGAAACCACTTGCCAATTTTCAAAATGTTCCATGTAGCTGTCTATAAGAAAACCTATTACAGCTGCGGGAACACACGCTACTATAACTTTAAACCACATTTGCCAAGTAGCGCTCTTTTCCGCCTTTGTCTTTGACGGCGAAAAAGGATTGAGCTTTTTGAAATAAAGAGTAACCACCGCCAAAATCGCACCCAGCTGGATAACATACAAATACAAATCCGACGAGGTAAAGCTGTTTTTGTTATTTAAAAATTCATTGACCAGTATCATGTGCCCGGTGGAACTTATGGGCAACCACTCGGTTATTCCCTCGACAATTCCCAAAATTATCGACTGAACAGCCATAATCAAATCCATGGCAAAACACCTCCGGAGATATTTTTAAAATCACACATTAAACATAAGCTCGCTGTATGTGGGGAAAGGCCAGAATTCGCGGGCGGTGTTTACTTCCATTTCGTCTGCGATTTTTCTTGCTTCCTGCATAATTGCCAAAATTACGTCATGATAAAATCTTGCATATGTTTCAATGTCGCTTTCGTATTTTTTTACTTCGTGAAGCGCATTTTCAAGTTTTTCGTTACTCGTATAAAGGCGACATGTAAGGTCGGAAAGTTTTTCGGCAAGTTTTTCTTCCACTTCGCAATTGATTTTTTCCGAAGCCGATTTTTTTGCGATTACGGCATCGGTAAGACTCTTTGTGTATGCGTTTACCGCCGGTATTATGTCCTTTTTAATCATATCGGACATGGTAAGAGCTTCTATATTTAAAATTTTGGAATAGTTTTCAAAGAGTATTTCGCAACGCGAGCACAACTCTGCCTCGGTGTATATTCCGTGCTTTGAGAAAAGCTCAACGCTCTTTTCCGTAGCAAAGTAAGGTATTGCTTCGGTGGTGTTTTTAAGGTTGTAAAGACCTCTTCTTTCAGCCTCTTTTACCCATTCGTCGGAATAGTTGTTTCCGTTGAAAATTATTCTCTTATGTTCTTTTATTGTCTTTTTAAGAAGTTCGTGGAGAGAGTCTTTAAAATTCTCCGCGCCTTCAAGTTCATTGGCAAATTCCTCCAAAACATCGGCAACTATGGTGTTTAAAACCACATTGGGAGAAGAAATTGACGCAGAAGAGCCGAGCATTCTGAACTCGAACTTGTTGCCCGTAAAGGCAAAAGGTGACGTGCGGTTTCTGTCTGTTCTATCTTTGGTAAAGCTCGGAAGCACGTGAACGCCGACTTCCATTTTTTCCTTTTTCTTTTCAAGATAGTTTTCGTCGTTTTCTATGGCTTCCAAAATAGCCTCAAGCTGGTCGCCTATAAAAATAGAAACAATTGCGGGCGGAGCCTCATTGGCGCCTAGTCTGTGGTCGTTGCCGGCACTTGCCACTGTAACACGCAAAAGTGCCTGGTATTCATCTACCGCCTTTATAACAGCGCAGAAAAACGTTAAAAACTGTTCATTTTCGTAAGGTGTTTTTCCGGGTTCCAAAAGATTTATGCCGTCATCTGTGGAAATAGACCAGTTATTGTGTTTACCGCTTCCGTTTACACCCTCAAAAGGCTTTTCGTTTAAAAGACAAACAAGGTTATGTTTAAGAGCTATTTTTTTCATAAGCTCCATTGTTATCTGATTGTGATCGGTGGCGAGGTTTGTAGTGGTAAATATGGGCGCAAGCTCATGCTGTGCCGGAGCAACCTCGTTGTGCTTTGTTTTTGCGAGCACTCCTACTTTCCAAAGCTCTTCGTCAAGCTCTTTCATATATGCCGAAACTCTCGGTTTTAACTGACCGAAATAGTGATCTTCGAGTTCCTGACCCTTTGGAGGTTTTGCGCCGAAAAGCGTTCTTCCGGTAAACACGAGGTCTTCCCTCTTGTTGTACAAATCGCGGTCTATAAGAAAATATTCCTGCTCCGCACCCACTGTCGAAACAACTTTTTTAGATGTTGTGTTGCCGAAAAGTCTTACAATTCTCATTGCCTGAGCATCTATAACTTCCATTGATCGCAAAAGAGGCGTTTTTTTGTCGAGAGCTTCGCCGCCGTATGAGCAAAAAGCCGTAGGTATACACAAAGAGCCGTCTTTGATGAAGGCGTACGACGTGGGATCCCACGCGGTGTATCCCCTTGCTTCGAATGTGGCTCTAAGGCCTCCCGAAGGGAAACTTGAAGCATCGGGCTCGCCTTTTATAAGCTCTTTTCCGGAAAATTCCATTATAACTTTTCCGTCATCTGTGGGAGTAATAAAACTGTCGTGCTTTTCCGCAGTAACTTCTGTCATCGGTTGGAACCAATGAGTGTAATGAGTAGCACCTTTTTCAATCGCCCAGTCTTTCATGGCGCTTGCCACTACATTCGCCGTGTCTATGGACAAAGGTTCACCGCTGTCTATCGTTTTTCTGAGTTTCTTATATGTGTCCTTTGGCAATTTTTCTTTCATTACAGTGTCGTTGAACACCAGGCTACCAAAAATTTCAGTTATATTACTCACTTATCATACCTCCGCAATCATTCGTATAAACCGTATACACAATACGGCATTTGTTAATATAATACATTATATCACGCTATTTGTCAATAGCCGCAAGGGTCAATATGTACGTTTTGTCAATATGACGGTGTCGTTTTTCGCATCGTAATCTACACTGTACCCTAAAAATTCGGCGCAGTATCTCAAAGGAACATAGCCGTTTGCTTCGCTTTCTATCGAGCCTATTGATACCGCCACGTCGGTATTTACGAATTTTTTCAAATCTTCAGCTTTTACGAGCGCCGAACCGTCGGGAGAAAATTCAATTTTTTCGGTGAGCGAAATATATTTTCCGTCTGCCATTAAAATCATATTGTCTTGCGTAACATATTCAATTTCGTATTTTCCGTTTACGAGAATTTTATTTTCCACGCGGCGCACAAGTGCAACTCTTTCGTCAAATGTATATTTATCCCAGTACACGCCGTCGCAAGAGAGAAACAAATCGTTTTTGTCAATAGAATAATAAACATCGCCTACACACTCTATAAAAAGCGGCTTGTTTGCCAAAAATTCAACGGGAGAATAAAATTCACCGTCGGCAGACAAAAATATTTCACCGTTTAACGTATATCCGCAAAAACGCTTGCCGTTATCGGCCGGCATACTTCCCTTTTGACGGGATATCTCCCAGTTTTCGCCATCTTTGGAAACATAGCGACTGCCCGCTGTAATATAATATTTTCCCTTTGCGTAAGACATATCCGTGGGATAGCGGTTAAAATGCACCGTGTTTTTTAAAGTGAAATCTTCGTTTAAAAAGTAAACATCTCTGAAATATTCTCTTGCACCGTAATAAGGAACCGAGTCGTAAATGCAAGGCTTTACAACATATCCGCCGTTTGCATACATTATTCTGTATTCGCTCCAGTTGTCATGGAATATGCTTTCCGTTTCTGCCGACAAAGGCATAAGTGTCCAGTTTTCAAGGTCGGAAGAAAGATAAAGTTTTCCGCTTTGCCACTTTATGTATTCTCTGCCCGTCCATTCATAATCCCATGAAACTTCCTGATAAGCGTTTTCGTACACGGGAATTACGGTTGGAAAATCTTTTAAAACGAGCGAATTTTCCATTCCACCCACATAATTTGTGGGAAGAATAACTTCTACGGAAAATTTGGTTTCGCTAAGCCCCGGAAGTTCGATACACGCCAAGGTGTCGTTGCTTTTTGCCATGTCCGAGCCTTTGCAAAGCGCATATCCGTTTACCACGTTTCCGTTTGCATCGCGCACGATTACTATGTTGTTTGACGTTGTGTTTATGTTAAACGCGGCAAATCTTGTAACCTCGCCGTCGTTTTTGATTGTGTAGTTATAATTAAGACTTACACCGTAATTTCCGAGGTTGCAGGCAAATTCTTCGGAAGAATTCACATCGAGCTCGTAGTTGGGCTTGTATGTAACTTTGTTTTTACCGCTTGCATTTCCCGGAAAAGCGGCGGTGTCGCTGTGGTTTGTGTCAAAATACCAGACGTCGTCTTTTTCGACATCTTTAACGCCGGAGCCGTAGTAAGTTTTCTTGCCCGGGTCGTAGTATTTAAACGCCATCATATCAGAAAATGCGGCTGTTCTCTTTGACCATATGTCGGCGCTAGGGTTGATGTTTGTAACCCAAACGTTTACATCATTTCCGTCGGGAACGTATTTATTGTACACTCTTACCGGAAAAAACGTATCTCCGCCCACCCAATCGTCTATGCTGTAGCAAAGGTCAACCGAGGCGCTGTTTAAATTATCGGCAATACCTTTGTACTGGCGATCGCGCTCGTAAGAACCGAAAGCAACATTTCCGCTCAAATTGTCACGGCTTCCCAAATCTCCGCAAGACTTAAACGCGCACACGTTACATTCGGTTTTTCCGCCGATTACCTCAAAATCCGCAAGGAGATGCACCGGTCTGTAAAAAGGAACTGCGCAGTAATTGGAAATAATTTCGCTTAAATAAAAGTTTTCTCCTGCTTCTAAATTCACCGTTACAGGCTCAAAAGGAAGCGGCTCATATGTTTTGCCCGACTCCATTTGGCGTATGGGGATTTTTTTGTATGTTGCCCATGCATTAAGGCAACCCCAGGCTTCCTCATAGGTATAGGAATTTCCGTTGTAGTAATATTTTTTATTTTCGGGAACTTCAAATCCGAGCGACGTCACACTAATTGTTACGTCGTCAACGGCGGTAAATTTTACATCGAGTTCAATGTCAAATCCCGCTTCGGTCATTGCTCCGTTTTTATCGCGAAGCTCCGTATGATTTACGTGAGAAGCGAAAAACGCATATTTTCCTGCTTCGAGCTCATTATTCATTATGTATTTGGGAGACGGGTTTGAAGTGTCGGCAAGGTGGTTTCTGGTTATAAACTCCGAATTGTTGCAATATATATATTTTCCCGAGGTGTCGGGGATAAAAACAAGGTCTTTCGGGCTCATTTCCGCTGCAAAAGCCGCAATCGGCATGAGCAAAACAAAAAGCATCAAGAAAAATTTTTTCATGAATTTTTAGCCTCCTCATTTCTGGCGATAACAAACAAATAGTCGGACAATCTATTAAAATACGCAACAGACTCATATGCGCTGTCGCGATTTTTTGTATAGCGCACAACCGCCCTTTCGAGCCTTCGACAAACCGTTCTCGAAACGTCAAACTGAGCCGCGCAAATATTGCCGTTTCCTATGGCAAAGCCTTCCGCTTTTTCGACGGTGTACGACATGATTTTCTTCTCTATCTTTTTTGCCGCCGCGGCAAAAGCAAACAAATCGCCACCGGCAAAAAAAGCCGCCACATATATGAGCTCATCTTGAATTTGCTCAGTAATATTTTTAACTTCATCGTCGCCGTAGGCTTTTGCAAGCGCGAGATTGGAGCTGAGTTCGTCTATTGTGCCCAAAACGTCAAAAACAATATCATCTTTGAAAATACCTTTTCGGTTTAAAATATTACTTCTTCCTCTGTCGCCGTTTCCGGTAAAAATCATATTTACTCCTCCTGCGAACCGCTTTCGCCGATCATAGCCTTTGAAAAATCTTCGGCATCGAAATTTTGAAGGTCGTCTATGCCTTCTCCCACTCCCACAAGTTTAACGGGAATTTTATGTTCATGAGATATAGCGAGCACTATTCCGCCTTTTGCACTGCCGTCAAGTTTTGTGAGTATTATGCCGGTAATGGGTGTACTCTCGCTGAAAAGTTTAGCCTGGTTTACCGCGTTTTGACCGGTTGTGGCATCGAGCACCAAAAGCACCTCTTTTGAGCAACCGGGAAGCTCACGTTCTACAATTCTGGATATTTTTCCGAGTTCGTCCATAAGATTTTTTTTGTTGTGAAGCCTGCCCGCAGTATCTATAACGGCGATATCGGCTCCGCGCGCTTTTGCCGCCGCAATTGTATCGAACACAACTGACGCCGGGTCGGAACCCTCTTCGTGACATATTATATCGGCGCCTGTTCTGTCTGCCCATATTTTAAGCTGGTCTATTGCCGCGGCGCGAAAGGTGTCGGCGGCGCCGAGAATTACCTTTTTGCCCTCAGCAATGTATTTTGCCGCAATTTTTCCGATTGACGTGGTTTTTCCCACACCGTTTACGCCTATCACCAAAATAACGGACGGCGCGGTTTTGCAAACGAGGCGGTTATCGCAATCGGTTAAAATTTCTTTCATAACCTCGGCAATTTCGCCTTTGACGGACTCAGCCTCGGTAAGATGTTTTTCTTTTACGCGCTCTCTTAAACGCTCTATTATATACATAGAAGTTTCTACGCCGACATCGGCTGTGATGAGCGCTTCCTCAAGTTCTTCGTAGAGCTCTTCATCTATTTTCTTGAAAACTTTGAGCACATTATCAACCTTTTCATTCAATGCATCTCTGGTTTTGTTGAGGCCTTGCTTCAATCTGGCAAAAAAGCCTTTTTTCTCTTTGATTTCTTCAGACATCAGTTATAATCCTCCAAATCTTCAAATTTTAATTTAAGCAGTTTCGATACGCCTTTTTCCTGCATGGTAACGCCGTACATTATGTCTGCCGCTTCCATTGTTCCGCGACGGTGAGTTACAACTATAAACTGCGTTTTTTCGGAATATTTTTTTATGTAATCGGCAAATCTGTACACATTGTTATCGTCAAGCGCAGCTTCCACCTCGTCCAAAATACAAAACGGTGTAGGCCTTACTTCGAGCACGGAAAACAAAAGTGCAATTGCCGAAAGTGCCTTTTCTCCGCCGGAAAGCGCCATCATATTTTGAAGTTTCTTACCAGGGGGCTGTACTTCGATTTCTATTCCGCTCTCCAAAACGTTATCGGGTTCGGTAAGCGTAAGTCTGCCCGCACCGCCGCCAAAAAGTTCGTGAAACACTTCATTAAATCGAACGCGTATTATCTCAAAGCTCTTTGTAAACTGCTCTGTCATTACGCCTTGCATATCGTTTATAATTTTTTCAAGGCGAACCTTTGTTTCGTCGAGGTCTTTTTTCTGAGTGGTAAGAAAATCGAATTTTTCCTTAACCTCTTTGTATTCCTCTATGGCATCTACGTTTATGTTGCCAAGCTGTTTTATTTGAGCGCGGATTGACTGCGCCTCCTTTTGACCGCCGGGCATATCGAAATCCGCCTTTTTGTATTCAAGAGCGCTGTTATACGTGAGCTCGTAGTCATCCCAAAGCCTGTTTATGAGATTTTCGGTATCCGCCTCGTATTTCGCATTTTTTGCCTCAAGGCGCGCGGTTTCCTGCTGAAGAAGGTAAATTGTATCGTTTTGTTCTTTGAGCGAATTTTGAATATTTTTAAGCTTCTCGGTATCGGTTTCGTACCCTTTTTGAGTATCGGACACTTTTTTTGCAATTTCGGCCATTATCTCCGCGTTGGAATTGATTTGACCGTTGATTTTTTCTATATCTTCTTTGAGGTGCTCATTTATTTCACCTATATTTTTAATATCGTTTTGCTTTGATGAAAGCTCCATAGTGAGCGAATTTTTGTTTGCGCTCATGGAATATATGCTCGCATTTGCGGACTCAATGTCTTTATCCGCCGCGTTAAAAGCTATTCTGTCGGACAAAACGGAATTTTGAATATCGTCGCGTTCTTGGCAAAGAGACTGTGCCTCGCTCTCCGAAACGCCTGACTTTTCACGCGCTTCTTTGATTTTCGCCTCATTGGCAACTATTTTTTCGTTAAAAATTTTTACCTGTTTTTCAACATCGGCTATGCTGTTTACTATTTCACCGTTTTCGTCGGTGATTGTGCGAACTGATTTTTCTGTTTCCGATGCTATTCTCTGAACGTTTTTATACTCGGAGTCCAGCCTTACTCTTTCATGTTCGTTTTCGATAAGTTTTTTTTCGAGCGACTCCTTTTTCTCCGCCATTTTGTTGATTTCGGATTTAAGCTCGTCTATATAGTCGTCGTTGTCATTTACTACTTTTTGAAGTTCGCTTATATCATGGCGAAGTTTTTCTATTTCCTTTGAACGACCGATGAGGCTCTGGCTTTTATTAAAACTACCGCCGGTTATGGAACCGCCCGCATTTATAAGCTGACCGTCTAAAGTAACTATTTTGAATTTGTACTTGTTTTTCTTTGCAATGTCAACGGCATTATCTATGTTGTCAACAACGGCAACTCTTCCCAAAAGAGAAGCGAAAATTCCCGCATACTCCCCTTTAAAGCTCACAAGTTCGCTCGCTATGCCGATGTAGCCTTTTTCACCGACGGGCGGATTTTTCATAATTTCTCCGCGCACGGAAGATATGGGGAGAAATGTTGCTCTGCCGCCTCGTTTTTCGGCAAGGTGGGCAATACATTTTTTTGCACATTCCTCGTTTTCCACAATGATATTTTGCACCATGTTGCCGAGGGCAATTTCAATGGCGGTAACGTATTCGTCGCCAACGCTTACGATTTTCGAAACCAAGCCGTGAACTCCGCTTATACCGGAATTCAAAACGCTTTTTACGCCTTTTGAATATCCGTCGAGGCCTTTTTCCAAATCTTCCAAAAGTCCGACTCTTGAAAGCATGTCGTTTAGTTTGGTAACCTTTTCGTTTTGCATTTTTTTCGCGCTGTCCAAATCTTCGCGAGTTTTAAAATACTCGTCTTTAAGACTCAGCATCGCATTATTCGCTTCTTTTTTTGCGGAAGAATTTGCAGACAATTTTTCTTCCAAATTCGAAATTTTGTTGCGACTCTCTTTTAGCATAAGCTCCTTTTCTTTGAGTTCGTCGGAAAGGGCATTCTTTCTCGTGTCAAAATTTTTAATGAGCACATTAAAGCCGGAAAGGCGCGCCTTAAAAGCGGATATTTCTTCAAGAAGTGACACGATTTCGCTTTTTTGCTCGTCCGCTTCGGCGTTTTTCGCTTCGATTTTTTGCTGAAGATTTTTTATAAC
>CAZSIY010000040.1:0-9481 GCA_964606825.1 uncultured Oscillospiraceae bacterium
TGATATATTTAAATGTATGTTTACACAATATCAGAAAGGATTTGATAAAATGAACATCAAAGAATTGAAGGAAGCACCTTACATTCCTTTGGCAAACCATTCAAGAAAAGTGGCGGCCGACGGTTGTGTACTTATAAAAAACAAAAACAATGTGCTCCCATTAAAGGCGGAAAACACCATTTCCGTTTTCGGAAGAACACAATTCGACTACATAAAAAGCGGCACAGGCTCAGGTGGCCTTGTACACACGCCCTACGTTGTAAACATTGCCGACGGCATTAAAAACAACCCCAAAATAAACGTAAACACCGCCATTTCTGACATTTACGCAAACTGGATAAAAGACAATCCCTTTGACGAAGGCCACGGCTGGGCAACCGAACCATGGTTTCAAAAAGAATTCGTTCCCGAAGATGACGTAATATCCGAGGCGCGCAAAAATTCCGACGTCGCCGTAATCGTAATCGGAAGAACCGCCGGTGAAGACAGAGACAACAAAGCCGAAAAGGGCAGCTGGTACATCACTGAAGAAGAAGAGGCTCTTCTCTCGGCTGTTTCAAAGCACTTTGAAAACACCGTTATTTTGCTGAACGTGGGCAACATAATAGACATGTCTTGGGTGGAAAAATTCGACATTAAATCCGTTTTGTATGTATGGCAAGGAGGCCAGGAGGGCGGAAACGCCATTGCAGACGTACTCTCGGGCGACGTAAACCCGAGCGGAAGGCTCTCCGACACCATAGCAAAAGACATAAACGACTATCCCAGCACCAAAAACTTCGGCAACAGAGAGTTTAACATCTATGAAGAAGACATATACGTAGGGTACCGCTACTTTGAAACATTTGCGCCCGAAAAAGTGCTCTATCCTTTCGGTTTCGGACTTTCCTACACGGATTTTGACATTTCTTGGGAAAACATATCCGAAAATGACGGCGAAATCACCGTAACCGTAAATGTTACAAACATAGGAAATACAGCGGGTCGCGAAGTGGTTCAGATCTACATGGAAGCTCCTTGCGGCAAGCTCGGCAAAAGCAAGCGCGTGCTTTGCGGATTTGAAAAAACCGACGTCATCGCGCCAAAAAATTCGCAAAAACTTACATTTAATGTCGGCAAATACGATTTTGCGTCCTACGACGACAGCGGCATAACGGGCAATAAATCCTGCTATGTTCTCGAAGAGGGCACATATAATTTATACATCGGCAAAAATGTAAGAGATGCCAAAAAGGCGTTTTCCTTTGAGAAAAGCGAGCTTAAAGTTGTTGAAAAGCTCAGCGAAGCTCTTGCTCCCGAGCGCGATTTCGACGTTTTGTATGCAGACGGTAAAGGAAATCCCGCATACAGAAAAGTTTCAAAAAGAACGGTGGACTACAATTTGCGCATTGCCAAAAATCTTCCCGAAGACATTGCCTACACCGGAGACAAGGGCATAAAGCTCATTGACGTAAAAGAGGGCAAAAACACAATGGAAGAATTTGTGGCACAGCTTTCAAACGAAGATTTAAGATGCCTCGTTACCGGCGAGGGCATGTCATCTCCGAAAGCTCGCCCGGGCAACACCGGAGTATTCGGCGGAGTAACCGAGTCGCTTTCAAACTTCGGAATACCCGTTGTTTGCCTTGCCGACGGCCCTTCGGGAATTCGTATGGACAATGGCGACGCCGCTACAAGTATGCCAAACGGCACTTTAATTGCGTGCACGTGGGATAAAAATATCGCCGAAAAGCTCTATGAATACGCAAGCGTGGAGCTCTCAACCCACAACATAGACTCCCTCCTCGGCCCCGGCATCAACATTCATCGCTCGCCCTTAAATGGCAGAAACTTTGAATATTTGTCAGAAGACCCGTTCCTTGCAGGAAAAATCGGCGCGGCGCTCACAAGAGGCATGAACGCTTACCAAAACAGATCCACCATAAAGCACTTCACCGCAAATTCTCAGGAACTTTGTCGAAACAGCGTAGATTCGGTAATGTCTGAAAGAGCGATGAGAGAAATATATTTAAAACCCTTTGAATTTTGCGTAAAAGAGGGAAATGCGGGCATGATTATGACATCGTACAACCCCGTAAACGGCCACTGGACAGCTGTAAACTACGAGCTCAACACCGTGGTTTTACGCCAAGAGTGGAACTACAATGGCATGGTTATGTCCGACTGGTGGCCCAAACTTGCCGAAAATGAAGGTGACATACACAATTTAAAAGACATGGTAATTGCTCAAAACGACGTTTTCATGCTCTCGGGCGATGCTTTAACATTTGGAAGCAATATCAACGAAGGCCTTGAAAACGGCACGCTCACTCGCGGTCAGCTTCAAAGAAGCGCCGTAAATATATTAAACTGCGCAATGAACACCCACTCTTTCGAAAGATTTTTAGAATGCGGCGGAAAAGTGGAAAATTCGCTTAAAACAAAACTTGCAGAGCTTAAAAACGTTTGCGAATACACATCTTTTGCAAGCGGCGAAAACAAAAACATTTCCTACGAAAATACGGGTAAACACCTTTTGTGCATTGAATACAGCGCCGACACACAGGATATATCACAGCTTGTGATAACGCTTAAAATCAACGGCGAAGTAAATTCAAACCTAACCGTATGCGGAACAAACGGAAAAACCGAAAAAGTATATTTTGATTTCACATCGAACATTACAAGCGGAAATATAGTGCTTGAATTCCCCAAAATTGTAAATATTAACAAAGTAACCGTATACGGTATGTAAAAAGTGAGGCGCAAATATGACTGAAAAAAAACAAAATTTCATGGCGGGAGCTGTTATCCTCTTAGCCGCAAACATATTGGTAAAGCTTATAGGTGCGGCGTTTAAAATACCGCTTACCTATCTTTTGAGCGAAGAGGGCATGGCGCTTTTTTCCACAAGCTATACCATGTACACTTTCCTTTTCATAATTGCCACCGCAGGACTTCCCGTTGCGATTTCGAGAATGATTTCAGAGTCAAGGGCAAAGGGAAATTTCAAAGAAGTAAAAAAGATTTTCTCGGTTAGCTTGCGCCTGCTTGCAACCATAGGAATTATAGGAACTTGCATTTTGTTTTTCGGCGCGGGATTTTTTGCTGACGCTCTTCAAAATACCGATGCAAAGCTCGGAATAATGGCAATAGCTCCGGCTATGTTGTTTGTTTCCCTCATGAGCGCTTACCGCGGATTTTTCCAAGGACACCAAGACATGTACCCCACCGCCTTTTCCGAAGTTAGCGAGGCCGTGGGAAAACTTGTTTTCGGATATGCCTGCGCAAAATATTTTATGCGCTACGGCATAATTTACGCCGCCGCGGGCGCGGTGTTCGGCGTTTCCATGGGTGGATTTTTGGGATATGCGGTGCTGTTTTTCGTTCATTCAAAAAAGAAAAAGACAATATATTCCCAAAATTCCGTAGGTATATCCAGAAGCTCTAAAACCCTTTTAAAAGAGCTCGTAATCATAGCCGTACCCATAACCATAGGCGCATCTGTTTTCTCGCTCACGAGCCTCATAGACATGTCTATGATAATGAGAAATCTGCAAGAGGGCGGATTTTCGTACAAAGAGGCAAAATTCATGTGGGGTTCCTACTCGGGATACACCATTCCGCTTTTCAATTTGCCTCCAACGTTGATTTCGTCGATAAGCATAAGCCTTGTGCCCACAATTTCGGGCGCGTTTTCCGTAGGTGATAGCGCCACTGTTCGCCAAACCACGAAAAACAGCCTTGCAATA
The DNA here is from genome assembly GCA_964606825.1 of uncultured Oscillospiraceae bacterium. Lineage (GTDB taxonomy): Bacteria > Bacillota > Clostridia > UMGS1810 > UMGS1810 > CAKSIN01. The sequence continues at coordinate 3,732 of CAZSIY010000040.1, forward strand.
ACGCTTCTTTTCGCACTTCCGTGCGCGGTGGGAATATCTTGCTTGGCCGAGCCCATACTTGCCGCCGTATATCACAACACAAACGCGGTTTCAACGCTTACAATTCTCTCTATTGCCATAGTTTTCGTATCTTTGGTAATGGTTACGAATGCGATTTTACAATCCGTCGGCAAAGAACGAATTCCCGTTGTAAACATGATTATAGGCGGAATTGTAAAAATAATAATAAACACCATTTTGGTAAAAAATCCCGATATAAACATAAACGGAGCTCCAATCGGCACAAACGCGTGCTACATTGTAATTCTCCTTTTGAATTTATATTGGATAAGAAAAGAAACAAAGGTTACCTTGCCGCTTGTAAATTCCGTTTTAAAACCGCTTGTTTCCGTTATCGTTATGGCAATTGCGGTAATTTTTGTGTACAGCCGCACAGCCGTATTGGGCACGTATTTATCTCTTGTAATTTCCATAATCACAGGCGGCGCAGTGTACGTGGCAATGATACTTGCGTTAAAAGTTATCACCGAGGACTTGCTGGATTTAATTCCCGGCGGCACAAAAATAAAACCGATACTTAAAAAATTCAAATTTATAGGAGGAAACTGATATGCGCTTAGACAAGTATCTTAAAATTTCCAGGCTCATAAAAAGAAGAACCGTTGCCTGCGAGGCATGCGAGCAAGGTAAAGTTACCTTAAACGGAAAAGTAGCAAAGCCGTCTGCCGACGTAAAAGAGGGCGACACAATAAGCATCACTTTCGGCGAAAAAACGGTTTCGGTGCGTGTGGACCAAGTAAAAGAGCACGCCTTAAAAGCCGACGCTTCGGATTTATACACTGTTTTGTAATAAATTTCAAACCTCACGCATAAGTATGTATCAAATACACGGCGGAGGTTATGAGATATGGAAGAAAAAAGAGTTGTAAAAACCGTAAAAAGCGAAACCGTTCACAACGTTATTTTGGAAAACCGCAAGAAAATAAGTGTTTCCGGCGTGGACGACGTGGAGAGCTTCAACGAAGAAGAAATCGTTTTGCACACAAAGGAGCAAGGCATACTTTTGATAAAAGGCGCCTCTTTGCACATAAACAGGCTAAGCATTGACACGGGCGATGTAAACATTACCGGCGAGATAAACGCCATGGAGTACCTCGCGGTTTCTCTGAAATCAAAGGGAAGCGGCTTTTTCGGAAAATTGTTTAAGTAACGGTGGGTGAAGAAAAGTGGAACTTTCCGTATCCCACCAGGCTTTTGTCTTTACGGCAATGTTTTTTTGCGGGTTTCCCGCAGGCATGATTTTCGACATTTTCCGCGGAATAAGAAAAAGCGTCAAATGCTCTCCCGGCGTTGTTGCCGCGCAAGACATTGTGCTTTGGTTTTCGGAGCTTATCGTGGTGTACTTGGTGCTTTTTAAAGTAAACAACGCCTCTGTGAGGCTTTACGAAATTATTGGCCTTGTTTTGGGCATCGTTTCATATTTTATGACATTTTCCCAATATGTTGTAAAATCGGTATTTACAGCGTTGGAATTTTTCAAAAAAGCGGCGATGCCCTTTGTAAATATTGCGAAAAAAATTGCATTAAGCGCGAAAAATGCGGCGAAAATTATCGACAAAAATGCGAAAAACGGTGCAAAATTTCTCATAAATGCCGCAAAAAAGAACTTTTCGGCAGCAAAAAATACATTTTTGAGAAAAAAAGCGTAGTTTGTGAAAAATTTTTCTTTACAATTTCTCTTTAATGTTATATAATAGTTAATGTGGCGGATTTTTATACCGCAAATCGCAAATAAAGGAGGCGCAGTTGGTGAAAAAGAAGAAAAAAGGTAAATTATTTTCCAAAATATTTATCTTTTCTTTGGTATGCTTTTTAGCTTGCATTTTTTACGGCAAGTACACTGCCCTCATGGATTATCAAAACGAGATAAAGAGCCTTGAAGCTCAAATCGCAAAACAGCGTGAGTTGGGTCGCGAGCTCGACAAAACCGCAAGAGAATATTCCACCGACGAATATGTTGAAAAATATGCGAGAATTCTCGGACTTGTTAAACCGAACGAAAAAATATTCAGAAATTACAACTGATGTTATCAATTACAAAAGATAGCTTGTTAGGAGGCCGTTTACAGTATGCAGGTTGAGGAAGGCAAAATTGTTACCGGAAAGGTTACCGGTATTACCAAATTCGGAGCGTTTGTTGAATTGGAAGACGGGGTTACCGGTCTTGTTCACATATCCGAAGTATCTCTTGATTACGTAAATGACGTTAATGACCATTTGAAAATCGGAGATATTGTAGAAGCCAAGGTATTGCCTTCGGAGAAAAAGGGTAAAATTGGTTTGTCTATAAAGCAGGCGCTTAGAGAAAAGCAAGGCTTTAACGACAAATTCAAGAAAAATACCCCTCGCAGAAACCGTCAGCCGCGCGCTCCCTATGCACCCGACTTCCACGTTCAACCCGCAGAGGTTAGCTTTTCGCGCTCGGACTCGGGCATGTCTTTTGAAGATAAGCTCAATAAATTCAAGCAGGCAAGCGATGAAAAGATGCACGACATCAAGCGTTCTCTTGAGTCAAAACGTGGAAGCAGTCGCCGTGGCGGAAATCAGTATTAAAATTTAAAATTAACTCTTGACAAATAATACATTTTGTGTTATTATAGATAAGTACGGTAGGTACGCCGGAGTGGCGGAACTGGCAGACGCACAGGACTTAAAATCCTGCGAGGGTTAAACTTCGTACCGGTTCGATTCCGGTCTGCGGCATTATAAAAAAGTACCTACAGTATGTAGGTACTTTTTTTGTAATCGAAATTTTGATTTCCTATTACATAAAATACTTCGCTTTTGTATGTACAAATCCATAGGGCAGAAAGGACAGAATATATGAATCTTAGGATACGGTTGGCAACAGAGAATGAGGCTAAGGAATGCAATCGCATTTTACATTCAGGAAGAATGTTTCAGAGAGAGCAGGGGTTTGTCCAGTGGAGAGATGAATATCCGAATCTTGCTACCGTTCAGGAAGATATCCAACGAGAGAGGGGATATGTTCTCATGGCAGATGATTGTATTGCCGGATATCTGTGTATTGATTTTGATGGCGAGCCGGCTTATGAGAAGTTGAAGGGTCGCTGGAATACAAAAGGGGCTTATGGAGTTGTTCACAGAATGGCGATAGATGAGAGTTTCCGTAATAGAGGACTGGCCCATGAAGCATTTCGACTTGTGGAACAGCATTGTCTGTCCCATGGCGTGAAGAATGTCCGCATTGACACGGATTTCCCTAACAAACGTATGCAACACATACTGGAGAAGAACGGGTATCAGTATTGTGGGGATGTGATGTATGGAACAAGCGGACGTATGGCATACGATAAAAAACTAGAATAAAAGGCTGCGATAAAAAGCTACCATATAACAAGAAAGAGTCTGCGAAAACAGACTCTTTTTTTTAACGGTTTTATTTCATGGCGCGGATGGCATTGAGGACTGCCAGAACGAGCACGCCGACATCGGCGAAAATGGCAAGCCACATATTGGCAAGGCCCAGTGCTCCAAGAACAAGGCAGATCAGCTTGATGCCAATGGCAAATATAATATTCTGATATACAATGCCAATGCATTTCTTAGAGATTCGAATTCCTTTCACAATCTTCAGCGGATCGTCATCCATAAGGACGATATCAGCTGCTTCAATGGCTGCATCAGATCCCATAGCTCCCATGGCGATACCGATATCTGCCCGGGACAGAACCGGAGCATCGTTGATGCCGTCTCCTACAAAGACCAGCTTGGAATTGTCGGTAATCGAGTTGAACAGTCGTTCCATCATGGCAACTTTGTCTGTTGGGAGAAGTTCGCTATATACTTCGTCAATCCCCAGTTCTTCGGCAACGCGGGCAGCTACCTGCTGGGAGTCGCCGGTTAACATAATTGTCTTTCGAATTCCCATTTGACCAAGAGCTGCAATTGCTTTGGCGGAGTTTTCTTTCAAAACATCTGAGATTACAATCTGTCCGGCATATTTGCCGTCAACAGCGACGTGAACAATCGTTCCGGGCTGCTGGGAGGATGTGTAATCGGTGCCAATCTGTTCCATAAGGCGGGAATTGCCGATGGCTACCGTCTTGTGATCAACGGTGGCGATGATTCCTTTGCCGCTGATTTCCTGTATATCGGAAACGCGCGACCGGTCAATTGGCTTTTGATAGGCCCGCTGCAGACTTTTACTGATTGGGTGGGAACTGGAGCTTTCTGCGTGAGCAGCCAGATCCATCAGCTGTTCTTTGTCTATGGTATTGTGGCAGATGTCTGTCACCTCGAAAACGCCACGGGTCAAGGTTCCGGTCTTATCGAAGACGATATATTTGGTCTGAGACAGCGCTTCCAGATAGTTGGAGCCTTTTACAAGGATACCTTCTTTGCTGGCACCGCCGATTCCGGCAAAGAAACTTAACGGAATGCTGATAACAAGGGCGCATGGACAGCTGATAACGAGAAATGTCAAGGCGCGGTAAATCCAGTCACCCCAGTGTGGAGACAATCCCATGACTGCCATGCGAACTAGCGGTGGAAGCAACGCAAGAGCAAGGGCGCTGTAGCACACGGCCGGTGTATAGATTCTGGAAAATCTGGAGATGAAGTTCTCAGATTTTGCCTTGCGGGAACTGGCATTTTCCACAAGGTCAAGAATCTTGGAAATCGTTGATTCTCCGAATTCTTTTGTTGTGCGGATCTTCAAAACACCGGTCATATTGATGCATCCGCTAATAATGTTGTCGCCCACAGAGGCATCACGAGGGAGGCTTTCGCCGGTCAGGGCACTGGTGTCCAGTGTGGAGTGACCTTCCAAAATGATGCCGTCAATCGGTACTTTTTCTCCCGGCTGAACAACAATCACAGAGCCAATCTCGACCTGTTCCGGATCGATGATTTCGAGCTTTCCGTCCCGCTGAATGTTGGCATAGTCCGGTCGAATATCCATCAGGGAGCTGATATTTTTTCTGCTTTTTCCGACGGCATAGCTCTCGAATAATTCACCAATCTGGTAAAACAGCATAACGGCAATGGCTTCGTTGTAGTCACCGCTTTTGGTGTAGACAGCCAATCCGATGGCACCTATAGTTGCAACGGCCATAAGGAAGTTCTCGTCGAAGACCCGTCCGTTTAAGATTCCCCGTCCGGCTTTCCGTAAAATGTCATATCCGATGATAAGGTAACATACTAAAAAAGCACCGGCCCGAATCCATCCGGTAATGGGAATAAGATTCAGTAAAACCAGCAGGACAGCAGCTGTCACGATGCGGATCAATCGCTTCTTTTGCTTAAGATTCATAGTGGGTTCATTCCTCCTTCTAAAGTTCGATTTCGAAGTCCGGCTCTATCTTTCTTCCGGTTTTGAGAATGAGCTTCATCATCTTTTTCTCATCTGCGCCGTCTTCCAGTTCGATAATCATTTTCTGAGTCATGTAATTGATTGTGGCGGAAACAACGCCATCCAGTTTGTTTACGGCTGCCTCAACAAGGTTTGCGCAGTTAGCGCAGTCCACTTCAATATTGTATGTCTTTTTCATCATAAATCTCTCCTATTCCTATTGTTTTTTTGAACAATTAAGTACTTGTTTAATTGTTATGGGTAAAGTATAATAGTTGCAAAGAGGAAAGTCAATGGAGCGCGACGAAAGCCTTCTGTTTGGGCGAAAACAGTTTCCAAAAAGGAGAATTCGTACGTGTCGGTAAGGAGTGAGAAC
>CAZSIY010000041.1:0-9469 GCA_964606825.1 uncultured Oscillospiraceae bacterium
TTTGGGCACTTGAAGCATACGGTGCCGCATATACACTTCAGGAAATACTCACCGTTAAGTCCGATGATATCGTAGGACGTGTAAAAACTTACGAGAGCATCGTAAAGGGCACAAACATTCCGAAGCCGGGTGTTCCGGAGTCGTTCAAGGTTCTTATAAAAGAGCTCCAGTCGCTTGGACTCGACGTAAAAGTCCTCGACGAAAACGACAACGAGATAGTCTTGAGAGAGTCGCTTGAAGACGACGGATTTAAGTTCAACTTTGAAAACGGCGATGATTACTACGAAATGTCCGTTCCCGAAGATGACGATACTTCCGATAAGAAAGAAGAGGAAGAAAACGAAGAAGAAGACCTCTTCGGAGATTTCATGAACCACTTCGCAAAAGACGAAGATGAAGAAATAGATTTCACATTAGATACAGAAGATGCCGATGAGCCTCAGCTTATGGATTTGGACGATCTCACCATCGATTTTGATGATGATATTTCGGATATTGACAGCAGCATAGACAATTTCGGCAGTGACCAATAAGAAAGGAGAGCAAACTTATGTCAGAAATTATGAATGATGAAAAAAGCTTTAGCGCCATTAAAATAGGATTGGCTTCTCCTGAAAAAATCAGAGAATGGTCACACGGCGAGGTTAAAAAACCCGAAACCATTAACTACCGAACCTTAAAGCCCGAGCGCGACGGCCTTTTCTGCGAGAAAATTTTCGGACCCACCAAGGACTGGGAGTGTTTCTGCGGAAAGTACAAGAGAATTCGCTATAAAGGTATTGTCTGCGACAAGTGCGGCGTTGAAGTAACCCGCTCAAAGGTGAGAAGAGAGCGCATGGGTCACATTGAACTCGCGGCCCCTGTTTCTCACATATGGTATTTTAAAGGTATCCCCAGCCGCATGGGCCTCATTCTCGATATAAGCCCGAGAATACTTGAAAAGGTGCTCTATTTTGCATCGTATATCGTAATTGACCCGGGTAGGTCAAACCTTACGGCGAATCAAATTCTTTCCGAGAAAGAATACAGAGATGCCATAGAAAAATACGGCAAAGAGGGATTTAGAGCTTCCATAGGTGCGGAAGCTGTAAAAGAGCTCCTCACCGCAATTGACCTCGAAGAGCTTTCAAAACAGCTCAAAGAAGAGCTTGAGGATGCTCAGGGTCAAAAGAAAATAAGAATAGCAAAAAGGCTCGAAGTTGTAGAGTCGTTCCGTCTTTCGGGCAACCGTCCCGAGTGGATGATTTTGGATGCCGTTCCGGTAATTCCGCCCGAAATAAGACCTATGGTTCAGCTTGACGGCGGCAGATTTGCCACCAGCGACTTAAACGACCTTTACAGAAGAGTTATAAACAGAAACAACCGTCTTAAAAGACTTTTGGAACTTGAAGCCCCTGATATCATTGTAAGAAATGAGAAGAGAATGCTTCAAGAAGCCGTAGATGCCCTCATTGATAACGGCAGACGCGGAAGACCCGTAACAGGCCCCGGAAACAGACCGCTTAAATCTCTTTCCGATATGTTAAAGGGTAAACAGGGACGTTTCCGTCAGAACCTTCTCGGTAAACGTGTTGACTATTCCGGTCGTTCGGTTATCGTTGTAGGCCCCGAACTTAAAATTTACCAGTGTGGTTTGCCTAAGGAAATGGCAATTGAGCTTTTCAAACCTTTCGTTATGAAAAAGCTTGTTTCCGACGGCCACTGCCACAACATAAAGAGCGCTAAGCGCATGGTTGAAAGAGTAAAACCCGAAGTGTGGGATATCCTCGAAGAGGTTATAAAAGAGCACCCAGTTCTTTTGAACCGTGCCCCCACACTTCACAGACTCGGTATTCAGGCGTTTGAGCCTGTTCTCGTAGAGGGAAGAGCTTTAAAACTTCACCCCCTCGTTTGTACGGCATTTAACGCCGACTTCGACGGTGACCAGATGGCGGTTCACGTTCCGCTTTCACCCGAAGCACAGGCAGAGGCGAGATTTTTGATGCTTTCGGCTAATAACCTTCTTAAACCTCAGGACGGAAAACCCGTAACCGTACCTACTCAGGATATGGTACTCGGAAGTTATTACCTTACGCTCAATAAGCCTCAGGAAGTAAGAATTACAGATCCCGGTGACACAGGATTTAATGTTGGCGATGTTGTTTGCTATTTGAGTAACCAGGAGTTCAACAAAAACAACGTTAAAGCTATAACCGAAGGTAAATCATTAAGACAGATGAATATGGAACTTGAAGCCGAGGGCAAAAAGCCGGCTCAGTTTACACAAGAAGGCTGTTTTGAGGGTGAACCCGGCGAAGCTAAGTACTTTACGTCTTTTGACGAAGTGCTCATGGCATATAACACCGGTGCAATAGGTCTTCATGCGCCCATTAAGGTTATAAATAAGAAAACCGTTGGCGGCGTTGAATATGAGGGCATTATAGATGCTACCGCAGGTAAAATCATTTTCAATGAGAACGTTCCCCAGGATATCGGCATTGTAGATAGAAGCAAAGTCGGCGTTCTTCCACTTGAAATAGGCATGGACTTCATCGCCGACAAAAAAGGCCTCGGAAAAATATTTGACCGTTGTATAAGAACCCACGGTACAACAGATACCGTAACCGTTCTTGATGCCATAAAATCTCTCGGATATAAGTTCTCCACAAAGGGTGCGCTCACAATCAGCGTATTCGACATGAATATTCCGGAGTCTAAATATACAAAACTTGACGATGCTCAAAAGAGGGTTGACAAGGTAACCGCTCAGTATAAGCGTGGTCTTATAACAGATGACGAGAGATACAACAAGGTAATTTCCGTATGGAACGAAACGGTTGACGCTATTTCCGATGACCTTATGGAAAACCTTGACCAGTACAACCCTATATACATGATGGCAACTTCCGGTGCCAGAGGTAGTAAAGACCAGATTAAACAGCTTTGCGGTATGCGCGGACTTATGGCCGACACCGCAGGTCGTGCGATAGAAATTCCGATTAAGGCAAACTTCCGTGAAGGCCTTAACGTTTTGGAATATTACATTTCAACTCACGGTGCGCGTAAAGGTCTTACCGATACCGCGCTCAGAACCGCCGACTCAGGATATCTTACAAGACGTCTTGTAGACGTTTCTCAGGATGTTATTATCCGCGAAGACGATTGCGGCGATAAAGAGGGTATCACAGTAAAAGCAATAACCGTGGGCAAAGAGGTTATAGAGAGCTTCAGAGATCGCCTTATCGGAAGATGCGCTTTGAATGATATTGTAAACCCCGAAACAGGTGAAATCATCGTTATGGAAGGTCAGCTTATAAACGAAACCCTCGCAAACGAAGTAGCCGTTGCGGGAATTACCGAAGCTAAGATAAGGAGCATCCTCACATGTAAGGCAAGAATTGGTATTTGTGCTAAGTGTTACGGCTCCAACCTCTCTTCCGGAGAAATGGTAGATGCAGGTGAGGCGGTAGGTATTATTGCCGCTCAGTCAATCGGTGAGCCCGGTACTCAGCTTACCATGAGAACGTTCCACGCCGGCGGTCTTGCCGGTGACGATATCACCCAGGGTCTCCCCAGAGTCGAGGAACTTTTCGAGGCAAGACGACCCAAGGGCGTTGCAATCATTGCCGAAGAAGCCGGTACCGTTAAAATTGAAGAAGGTAAAAAGCGCGAAGCTATTATTACCACTGAAGACGGTATCACACACAATTACCTCATTCCTTACGGCTCCAGACTTAAAGTTATGGACGGTGATAAGATTGAGCTTGCGCAGGAAATCACCGAGGGTTCTATCTATCCTCAAGACCTCGTTCGCGTTATGGGTCAAGACGGCATAAAAGCCGTTACGGATTACCTTATCCGCGAAGTCCAGAGGGTTTACAGACTCCAAGGTATCGATATCAACGATAAGCATATCGAGGTTATCGTTCGCTTGCGCAGGAAATCACCGAGGGTTCTATCTATCCTCAAGACCTCGTTCGCGTTATGGGTCAAGACGGCATAAAAGCCGTTACGGATTACCTTATCCGCGAAGTCCAGAGGGTTTACAGACTCCAAGGTATCGATATCAACGATAAGCATATCGAGGTTATCGTTCGCCAGATGATAAGAAAAGTAAAGATTGAAGATCCCGGAAAGACAGACCTTCTCATAGGTTCCCTTATAGACAGAGCCGAGTTTGAAGAGGTAAGAAATAACGCAATTGCCGACGGAATTACTCCTCCGGAGTGCTCACCCGTTCTTCTCGGTATTACCAAGACGGCTCTTGCTACCGATTCTTTCCTTTCCGCCGCTTCGTTCCAGGAAACAACAAGAGTTCTTACAGACGCGGCAATTAAAGGTAAAAAGGATCCGCTTATCGGTCTTAAAGAAAATGTTATTATCGGTAAACTTATCCCTGCCGGAACAGGACTTCAAACATATCAAGATGTTGAAATCGTGACGCCTATTATTCAAACTGTGTCTGATAGCGACCTTATGTAATAAGTAAATATGGTTAATGAGTCGTGAACTTAGGTTCACGACTCATTTTTTACGCCGATAGTTGATTTTGCTGTGAATATGTGCTATACTTTAATAAATAATTGTTCTAATGTGTTTTTTGTGTTAGAAGAAGATTTTAGATGAAAAAAATCTTGTGTCATTTAATAATGGTGTGCATGACAGTAAGTTTGTTATCGGCAAATATTATTACATCTTCTGCATATAGTGAAATAAAATACGGCGATTACATGTATTATTGTGTTGAAAATAGCGAAAAAGTTACAATTACAGGTTGTGACAATGCGGCAAAAGAAATTGTAATTCCGTCGGAATTTGGCGGAAAACCCGTAACATGCATAGATGACAACGCGTTTTCCGATTGTAGCTCTTTAACGAGTATTGCGATACCCGATACCGTAACAATCATAGGAGATTATGTGTTTTACGGTTGCAATGCTTTAACCTACGTAGCACTTCCAAAAACACTGACAGAAATCAATAAATATGATTTTGATGACTATTCTTCGCTTTCTGTTATATTTTTCGGCGGCTCCAAAGAAGAATGAGAAGAGATATACATGCTTCGGGAAACGACGCGTTAAGCACGGCAACCGTTGTATACAACGCCGCAAAGAAAACCTACAAATTTGAGATAAATTGCGACATCGCATTAGCCGATGTTACGGATTATGCCGTAATGTCATCACCAAAGGTGGCAAATAGTGATAAAACACTTTTAGGTTGGTACGACAACGAGAACCTTGCGGGAAATCCGATAGCCTTTCCGTATTACGGCAACGCCACAACCCTCTATGCCGCGTGGACAGACAAAACAGGCCTTAGCTTTGAAGATGCGTTTTCGGTAAACTCAAACCAAGAATACAGTGTTACCATAGGCGAAAATGGCAAAAATGTGTACTATGATTTTGTGCCGAGGTTAAGCGTCGAATACCGATTTTATTCAAAGGGAAATTGCGACACATACGGCTATTTGTACAACAGTGATAAAAGCAGACTTGCAACCGATGATGGCAGCGGTGAGAACTCAAACTTTAAAATCACTTGCAACTTAAATGCCGGCGAAACTTATTACATTGCAGTAAAAATTTACAACGGAACAGGAAAATTCGTTTTGATAACGGAAACCGATTGCGTAGAGGGCACGAAAACCGTTTGCGTAACGGGAAACAACGGCGAAAAAATATTTATTTCAGTTCACAATTATCTTCCGGAAGAGGCAAAAATAATTTTGGCTTGCTATAAAGATAACGCGCTTGCGGAAACTCAAATTGCCGCGAATAAAAACGAAACATTGTATTTTGCCGCAAAAAAAATATTTTAACAGAGCAAAAGTAATGGTTTGGAACAGCCTCATGAGCTTAAAACCCATATGCAAGGCAGAAATTGTAATCGAATAAAAATTTTCTCCCGATGAAAACCGTCGGGAGATTTTTTTGCGCAACAATTTTTCAAAACAGCTATGGCTCTATAATAAATGTTGGGGTGACCGGCAAACAGAACTTAAGAAATAAAAAAGAGAGCAAGTTTGTTCAAAATCCGTTATAATGGAGTTGTTCCAAACCATAAACGGAGGAACAAATATGCTCTCAAATAATTATACTAAAGATTTATTAAATTTGCAATGGGGCAAAATCATAAGAATTGAGCATCGCAGTTCTCAAATTATGATATACATTCAATTGGAGGTTAAAACACATAAATGCCCATGCTGCGGTTGTGAAACAAGTCACGTTCATGATTATTACGTACGAAAAATTAAAGATATATCCGCTTTTGGAAAACATGTTATTCTAATTCACAATCATAGAAGATATGTATGCAATCATTGCAGAAAAAGATTCACCGAAGATAACACTTTTGCACCAAAGTATATTTAAAAGAACAGTTTTATGAAATATTGGACGATAAACACGGAAAAGGTAAAGAACTATTTTCTAAATGGATTATGATAGCACAAAATAGTAGATTAAAGGATTACAAAAAGTGTGCATTAACGTTGTAAAATTGATAAAAATCAATACTTAATGCACTTGATTATCCATATACAAATGGTTTTACAGAAGGTTGTAATAACAAAATTAAAGTTTTAAAGAGAAATTCGTACGGATATCGTAATTTTGATAGATTCAGAAAATGAATATTACACATGTTTAGCATTAAAGAAGCTGAAAAAAGACGGTTGCATAAAATCTGCAACCGCCATAAAAAATTCAATTATTCGATTTTGAACCCAACTACAAAGAGCCTAATAAATATCCGCCTGCTATGCGGGTGGATATTTATTAGGCCATAGTTAAAGGTGTTTCTCAATGCCAAAAGATTATTGACAAAAATTCACAAAAAAATCCCGCAATCACTTAAAATTAAGGTGACAAGTGGACTAAGAGCGCATTTGTGATTGAAATTTTTTTAGATTAGTGTTATACTTCAATATATAATATTTTGTCTGATGACAATAATGAGGTGGATTTATGAAAATTTTATTTTTGGGAACCGGAGCGGCCGACTGGCCAGTTGAAAGAGACAGCACAATGGCGGAATTTCGCAGGCTTTCATCGGCTTTGATAGACGATGTTTTGCTGATAGACCCCGGCCCGCAGGTGATTTCAGCGCTTAAAGAGCTGAAAAAAGATGTGAGTAACATTAAGTATGTTATAAATACCCACAAACACAGCGACCACTTCTGTCAAGAAACACTTGATGTTTTAACAAATAGCGGCGCGAAATTTTTAAATGTTTGCGCGGGTGATGAAATTTCAGTGGAGAATTACGTAATTTCCGCATATTCTGCCAACCATTCCACATGCAAAGAAGCTGTGCATTTTATAATAAAAAGCGACGAAAAATCGATATTTTACGGTTTAGACGGTGCGTGGCTCATGTACGATGAGGTTCAGGCAATAATGAAAACCAAGCCACAACTTGCGGTGCTCGATGCCACAATCGGTGACGTGGACGGAGATTGGCGAATTTTTGAGCATAACAATCTCAACATGGTAAGAGAAATTAAGAAAACATTGAATTCATATGTAAAAACATTTTGCATAAGTCATATGGCGCTAACTCTTCACGATGACCATAAAAACCTTGCCGAAAGTATTGCAAAAGACGGTATTGTCGCAGCGTATGACGGACTTGAACTGGAAGTGTAATTCTCGCGACGGTTACTGCGTTTTATGTAAAATAAAGCGCACTATTCAAAAAACTTTTAGGTGATATAATGAACATAAAGAAGAACACATTTAAAGAAGGCATAATAGACGGTTTGCCGATTTGCATAGGCTATTTGTCGGTGGCGTTTGCGTTCGGAATTTTTTCCGTGGAAAACGGGCTTTCCGTTTTTGAGGCAATTCTCATATCAATGACAAACGTAACCTCGGCAGGTCAGCTTGCGGCAGTGCCTATAATTACCGGTGGCGGAACGCTTATTGAACTTTGCGCAACGCAATTTATAATAAACTTAAGGTATGCGCTTATGTCCATTTCGCTGTCGCAAAAGCTCGATAAAAAGGTGAACACCTTAGACCGACTCATAGTGTCATTTGTAAATACCGACGAAGTTTTTGCGGTTGCATCGGCAAAGGGATTTTCATTGAAAAAGGGTTACCTTTACGGCCTTATTTTAACGCCTTACATAGGCTGGGCAGTGGGAACGGCAGTAGGAGCCATTGCCGGAAATATATTGCCGCAAATTGTGATTTCTTCCCTTGCACTGGCAATTTATGCAATGTTTGTGGCAATTGTGCTACCGGCGGCAAAAGAGAGCCGCCCTACGGCAATATGCGTAATAATCGCCATATGTTTAAGCTGTGCTTTTAAATATATAAAAGCGCTCAGCTTTGTGGCGGACGGGTTTGTAATCATAATTTGCGCCGCGGCGGCAAGTGCGATTATGGCATATTTTGCCCCGATAAATACCGAAAAGGAGGAAGAATAAATGAAAAACTTTGCCATGTATCTCTTTGCAATGGCGGCAGTTACCTATCTTATACGAATGCTTCCTCTTGTTCTCGTAAAAAAGAAAATACAAAACAAGTTTATCTTGTCTTTTTTGTATTACATACCGTACGCCGTTTTAACGGTTATGACAATTCCCGCAATATTTTATGCAACGTCTCATAAAATATCGGCAGTTATAGGATTTGTTACGGCAGTGGTGCTGGCGTATATGAAAAAATCACTCGTAACGGTTGCGGCATTTTCCTGTGGTGCGGTTATTTTGGCAGAATTTGCCATACAGTATTTTATGTAAAAACAAAACCTCCTCGGCATCGATTTGCGGGGAGGTTTAAAAATTCAAACATTTATGCTATGTTTAATTTTTGCCTGATATAATCGCCCACTTTGTCTTCGGGGCAAGAGAGCGCATAGGCAAATTCTTCGTTTATCATTCTTTCGGCAACTTTCAATATATTTTCGTCCGCCGTGCTGAGGCGCTTTTTTTGAGCGATTTTTTCACTCTTTTTGAGATACAAACACCTTACAAGCAAAACTATTTGCTCTCTGTTTGCCTCGGCGATAATGCTGTTGAAATATTCGTTTCTCTCAGCCTTTTGGTCTATCCACTTGATGTTTTTTCCGCGAGCGTTTAAAAGAAGTTCGTCAATTTCTTCTTTGCTTATAAGTCTATGCATTTTCGATACAAGTTTTTCGCTGTCCGTAGGAACATAAACTGTAGAACCCTTTGAATTGACGGGTTTCAGAATGTAGTACGGCTTTCCCGCCGAAAAGTCAAGCGGCGCTATGTCTTCCACAACACACACTCCGTCTTTTGAATACAATACGTGCTCACCAATGTTAAAATTATCCATGACATATCCTTTCGACGTTACTCGGTTTAAAACGACAATAAATGATTTGCGGCGCAAACTGCCAACCTATACATATATTGTACCACAATTTGACATGTTTTTTCAAAGGGGAATATTGCACAAAAATGTCGGGGGGGTTATTGGTACTAAAATTTTATAATTGGGCACTGACTTAT
>CAZSIY010000042.1:0-9393 GCA_964606825.1 uncultured Oscillospiraceae bacterium
ACTTTCCTTAGAGTCGCCTCCACCGGGAGTTACCCGGCACCCTGCTCTGCGATGCCCGGACTTTCCTCGTACAGAGCCTTTCGGCTTCTGCCCGCAACTGCCCGATTTACTCATGGTAATATCATAACATTTATTTTTAAAAATGTCAACTTCAAAAGGCGATTATTCATCTATAATATTGCCTTTTTTAAGATTTTCTTCTATAATTTCCGTTGAATAATTCCATATTTCGTTTGAACCGTCTTTGGTTTTAATATGCCTTTTCAATATCTGCGACTTTTTTACTTTGTGTTCGTGCCAGTCGCCGCCGTTGTTTGAATTGTTGAGTATGAGGGGCTGAAAATTATCCATTGCGCGGGCAAAAGCCGCCTCGGGAGATTTTCCCTCTTCAAATTCTTCAAAGAGAGCTATGAGCTCATCGCGCTGATTTTGGGGCAAAATACCGAAAATCCTGTCTGCCGCCGCTTCTTCCCTGTCTTTTTGCGTTTTTATCTCTTCAGTGTTGTAGGCATAGGTGTCACCGGCATCTATTTCCACTATGTCGTGTATGAGCGCCATCATCATGGCCTTTGAAACGTCAAATTCCCTGTTGGAATACTCTTTTTAAAGATAAATCATAATCGCCATGTGCCAGGCGTGCTCGGCGTCGTTTTCACGCCTTCCGTGCCCGCTGAGATGCGTTTGGCGCAATATGTTTTTCTCTTTGTCTATTTCCAATATGAAATTCAACTGTTTTTCAAAATTCTCTCTGTCCATACATTCACCGCCAAAATATGATATTAAATCTCAAAAAAAGATTTTTCCGTTTCAATGCAAAACCCGCCAAGCGGCAAAAAGCTTGCTCGGCAGGTTTTAGGATTGTTAAATATCGGTTTTTATTACTTGATTTTTTTTGTTCGACTCAAAGGCGGCTTCCATTACTTTCATAACGCGAAGAGCCTGATCGGGTTTTATTGTAAGCTCGGCTTTGCCTTCTATGGCATCGCAAAGCTGGTTGTAAACGGGTCGAAGATTGTCTTCCACGTCTGTGGGTTCGCTCAAAGTCAAAGTTTCCGTAGTTTCGGAATTTCTGGGCGCCATTGTTTTCGTGGGGCCTGCCTTTGTGTAGAAAATTTCCTCTTCCCACTCATTTTGCTTGTCGATACATCGAACGGCCTTTCCGTCGCAATTCCAATCGTCGATTTGAAGTGTTCCGTCTGTTCCCAAAACATACCAGCGCGGGTGAGTGATATAATTGTTTGTGGAAACTTCAATATGAGCCAAAAGACCACTTTCAAAAGTGATATCCATTCTGAAATTGTCGTCGACTTCGGGATAATCTATGGAAAACATTTTACACCAAACGCTTTTCACATTTTCATCTTTCATATACATAATTTGGTCGATGAGGTGAACGCCCCAGTCGAGCATCATTCCGCCGCCCAAATTTTTAATCGTTCGCCAGCCTTTGGGCATGCCGCGCGAACCTTCCACGCGCGACTCGATTACGTAAGGTTTTCCTATGTAACCCGACTCCACGGTTCTTCTCATAAGCACAAAATCTTTATTTGTTCTTCTGTTTTGGTCTATTGTAAACACTCGATTGTATTTTTTTGCCGCTTCGGTAATTTCTATAAGCTCTTCGCTCGACATCGTGGCGGGTTTTTCTACAATAACGTGTTTTCCCGATGCAAGAGCCTCAACGGCAAGGGATTTATGCACCTCGTTTGTGGTGGCAACAAGAACTATGTCTATATCCTTATCGGCAAACATTTCCTCTTTGGAGTTGTAGGCAATAAAACCGTAGCTTTGAGCTTCTTTGAGTTTTTCCGGATTTATGTCGTAAATTCCGCGAATACGAACTCTGTCGAATTTTTTGTCGTGAAGTTCGGTTTTATGGTGATGAGCCATGCCACCAAAGCCTATTATGCCCAAATTATAAACCTTTTCCACTATATCCACCACATTTCTCCCGGATTTTCGTAAATGATAACCTCTTTTAAGAATTTAACGGCTTTTTCAAGGCCCTCTTTGGGGCTCATGTAGGAGTCTTCGTGTTCAATGCTTACAACGCCATCGTATCCCACGGCTTTGAGCGTGCTTATAATGTCGTTCCACATTTCTTTTCCGTTGCCGTAGCCTACGGTTCTAAACACCCATGAACGCTCCAAAACGTTGTCGTAAGATGCGGTATCGAGAACGCCATTTACAGCGCAGTTTGCCATGTCCATTTTGGTGTCTTTTGCGTGGAAGTGATAAATTGCACTATGCTTGCCGAGCTCTTTTATAACAGCAACGGGGTCCATGCCCTGCCATATAAGGTGGCTCGGGTCTACGTTTGCGCCGATTATATCGCCTACGGCATCTCTCAATTTCAAAGCCGTGGACGGGTTGTAAACGCAGAAACCGGGGTGCATTTCAAAGGCGAGCTTTTTAATTCCGTGCTCTTTTAAAAACTTAACTTCTTCTTTCCAATAGGGAATTAAAACCTCTTCCCACTGCCATTTTAAGGTATCAAGGTAATCTGTGGGCCACGAGCAAGTTACCCAGTTGGGTCTTATGCTGTTTTCGCAGTCGCCGGGGCAACCGGAAAAGCCTACCATTGTATCTACACCGAGCTTTTCGGCAAGAAGAACCGCCGCGTTGAACTCGTCGTGAAACTGCTTTGCCACTTTCCTGTCGGGGTGAACGGGATTTCCGTGAGCGCTGATTGCCGCTATGGACATATTGTTTTCCGAAAGTACGCGCTTTATGTCGTCGATTTTTTCCTCGTCTCCCAAAAGCACATCGGGGTCAAAATGCGCCTTTCCGGGGCAACCGCCGGCTCCCATTTCAAGCTGGTCTACGCCGAGCGACGAAAGATATTTTACCATGTCTTCAAAAGACATTTGTGCCAAAACAGGGCTGAATACTCCAAGTTTCATAAAAATCATTCTCCTCTTTTAGTGGAATTTCTGAAAATAATTTTGTGAGGTAAAATAATGTTTTTGGCTTTTTTCCCTTGCATTAAGCGGAAAAGCTGCTCGAAGGCATCTTTTCCCAAAGTAGCGTACGGCTGGGAAACCGTAGTTATGGTGGGGGTGGAAGTGTAGGAAATATCGGTATTGTCAAAGCCGATAACCTCCACATCGTCGGGCACCGAAATTCCTCTTTCGCCAAGGGCGCTTATCGCTCCCGCCGCCATTCTGTCGGATATGGCAAACACGCCGTCAAACTTTTTCACGGTATCCAAAAATTTCGAAAAATTGCTCTTTGCGTTGCGATAGCCGTAGTTGCCGTTTAAAACGAGTTCTTCGTCAAACTCAACCGAATTTGCCTTAAGCGCTTTAAGATAGCCTTTAAATCTGTCAGACGTGGAAACAAGACCGTTTTTTACAGTATAAAAAACAACTTTTTTTCTTCCTAATTTCACAAGCGCATCCACAGCTTCAAAAGCCGCTTTCTCATTGTCTATGGAAACATAGGGCGTGGAAACCGTGTCTACAAATTCGTTGCACTGAACAGTGGGCACTGCAGCGGAGAGACCCGCCATGCGAACGGCATTTAAATTACTGTTTAAAACTATTACGCCGTCGAAAAATCCGTTTTGAGCAAAATTTACGTAGTACTCTTCCTTTTCATCATTACCGTCGGTGAGGCAAATCATGGTACAATAGCCGTTTGCGGCCGCCGCTTTGTCTATGGAACGGATAACGTTTGCGCAAAACGTGTTTGCAATTGACGTAAGCATTACCATAATAACGCCCGACTTACTCTGACGTAAATTTTTTCCGAAAAGGTTTTGCCTGTAACCGAGTTTTTCTATTGCGCTGTTTACAGCGTTTTTCGTGTCTTGCGACACGGTGGCGGTGCCGTTTATAACGCGCGAAACCGTAGCTACCGACACTCCCGCTTCTTTTGCAACATCTTTGATGCTTGCCATTTAAACCTCCCTCATCGGTTTTACCTCTTTCCTCTCGTGAGGTCGATGCAAAGTGCGTTTAAAGCACAATGTAATCGTTTACATGAATTATATCACAACATGAAACCGATTTCAATAGTTTTTACATTTTTTCAGTATAATTTTTAAAAATTTATTCCTCGTCGCCGCTTCCTATCAAATTTTCGGCTTCTTCCGAGGTGATACTCTGCACGTTTCTGAGCTTTCTTTGAATTGCACGGGTTCTTGTACCCACAAGTTTTTCAAGCTCGTCATCGAGCTGTCTTACGCGTTTTTGAGCCGACTCAAATGCTTTGCCGAAGGTGTCGAACTCAGTTTTTACCGCGCTTAAAATTTCCCAAACTTCGTTTGAGCGCTTTTGAATTTGAAGGGTTTTAAAGCCCATTTGAAGAGAATTCAACATTGCCGCCATGGTAGAAGGACCCGCTATATTTACACTGTAATCGCGCTGGAGAATTTCCACCATTCCGCGGTTTACAACCTCCGCATAAAGGCCTTCAAAGGGCAAAAACATTATTGCGAAATTGGTTGTATCGGGCGGAGCTATATATTTATCGTGAATGTCTTTTGCGCATTTTTTGATAACGTTTTCGAGGTTTTTCGCCGCAGATTTTACAAGCTCGGCATCGCCGCTGTCGTAGGCATCTTTAAGCGCGGCATAAGTATCGCCCGGAAACTTTGAGTCTATGGGAAGATATATAAATTCTCCCTCGCCGCCCGCCGGGAGCTTTACGGCAAATTCCACTCTTTCGGAGCTTCCCTTTACGGTGGGAACCTCAGTGTCATACTGGTCGGGGTTTAAAATTTCGCAAAGGATTGCATGGAGCTGAATTTCTCCCAAAATTCCCCTTGTTTTTACATTTGAGAGCACTTTTTTAAGGTCGCCCACACCCGAGGCTATGTTTTGCATTTCGCCGAGGCCCTTATACACCTGTTCCAAGCGCTCGCTTACTATTTTGAAAGAATTTGTCATTTTTTCTTCCAATGTTTTTTGGAGCTTTTCGTCAACTGTTGTTTTTATATCGTCGAGTTTTTGGTTGTTATCGTTTCTTATATCGGTAAGGCTTTGAGATATGGTTTTTCTCATGGCATCGAGTTTTTGCTCGGTGCTCATTTCCATTGTTTTGAGGCGATTTTCAAACTGGCTCATCATATTTAAAAGATTTTTTGCGCTTAAATCCTGCTTTTCGGAAAGCGCCTCTTTCATTTCGTCTATTTGACGATTTTGCATTTGAGCGGTGTTTTTTTGTGCCTCGGTCATTATATCACCGAGAGTTTTTACCGAATTTTGCACGGTGGAAGTGAGCTCGCTTCGCAAATTGCTGTTGGAGCGTTCTAAATCGTCGCGCAAACTCTCCTGTTTTCCGCTTTTTTTTAAAATATTTACTGCGGACAAAATTATACAAATCAAAACTAATCCTATAAGTATTATTTCCATAAAATAACCCCCTCCTGTAATATATTTTATCAAAGGAAGGGGATTTAGTCAAGTCGAATGATTTTTATTGACAATTTTTATATTTCTTTCAAGCACTTTTTTACCTCGCCAAGCAAAGGCGCGGTCGGCGAATTTCTGTTTAAACTCGCGGTTTGAGAGCCCCACTATATCCTCAAGAGATAGGCCTGTAATGCGCTCGTTTGAAAACTCGGGAATTTTTGTTTTTTCGGCGTTTTTGTTGTGTGGGCACACTTTTTGGCAAACGTCACAACCGAAAATCATTTTGTTTTCGCGTATCAAATTTTCCTGATTTTCCGTAAGCTCTTGCTTTTGCTGAGTTATTGCCGAGAGGCACTTTTTTTCATCAAATCCGCTGTTTAGCGCGTCTCCGGGACACACGCGCACACAAGCCATGCAATTTAAACAACTTTTTTCATTGGGCACCGATAGCGCAAAATTTTCTTTACAGGCAATGTAGCCTATGAAAAAATACGAGCCGTACTTTTCGTTTATGCACATTTGGTTTCTCCCGCGAAAGCAAAGTCCGGCATTTAACGCCAATCGGCGCTCTATTTCGGGGCCTATGTCCGAATGAATACGAAAATCCGACAGGTGCAAATCTTCGGCAACGCAAGTTAAAATCTTTTTTATTACGCCATGATAATCTTTTCCGTGAGTGTAAATACTCAAATTGGAATTTTCTTCATATCCGCAAAAATAGGGAAAAAGCGCCACTATTATGCTTTTAAAGTCGGCATTTTCCGCCTCGTTATACAGCGTGGCATCGGTTACGCCCACGCAGTCGATATTATATTTTTCGAAAACTTCGGAAATTGTCATTTTTTTATCTTCCGTACATTGAATTGAATTTTTTAAACTTTTCTTTGTCTATCCCCGCAAGTTGGTCGTATGTTACACGGAATTGCCAGTTACCGTCGGCTTTTCCGGGGATATTGAGTCTGGTGTCGGAACCGTATCCCAAAAGATCTTGTATGGGGAAAATACAAAGTTCGGAATTGCTTGCATATATCATTCTCAAAATGCTGTCGTAGCCTCTGTTCCAGTCGGGATCGGTATAACCGCAATATTCGAGCATTTTTCGACGTTTGTCGTCGTCGAGCTCCCAAACGTATCCCAAAAGGGTATTGTTGTCATGGGTGCCGGTGTAGGAAACGGTGTCGGCGCTGTAATTATGAGGTTTATGGGGATTGTCGCCGTCGGACAAAAAACCGAACTGAAACACTCTCATGCCGGGAAAGCCACTGTATTCCACAAGGTCTGTAACTTCTTTTGTAATATCGCCCAAGTCCTCGGCTATGATTAATTTATTGCCGCGCATGGAATTTACCGCATCGACAAACTTTTTGCCGGGGCCTTTCACCCATTTTCCCTCGCGGGCGGTTTTGGCATCGCCCGGCACGCTCCAATAGGACTCTATGCCTCTGAAATGGTCTATTCTCACGCCGTCAAACATGGAAAACATGTGCCGTATTCTGTCGAGCCACCATGAAAAGCCGTCACGCTCCATTTTTTCCCAGTTGTACAGGGGATTGCCCCAAAGCTGACCGTCCTCACTGAAATAATCCGGAGGAACGCCGGCAACGCATGAGGGGCAGTTGTTTTCGTCCAAAAGGAAGTTTTCTTTATTCGCCCAAACGTCGGCGCTATCGTAGGAAACATAAATCGGGATATCCCCTATTATTTTTATGCCCTTTGAATTGGCATAAATCTTGATATCAGCCCACTGCATGAAAAATTCATACTGAATAAATTTCCACATAAAAAGCACATCGGAGTTGAAAGTATCCACGGTCCACTCGTTCCAAGGTTTTTCGTCATTTGCCTCTT
Organism: uncultured Oscillospiraceae bacterium; assembly: GCA_964606825.1. Classification (GTDB taxonomy): domain Bacteria; phylum Bacillota; class Clostridia; order UMGS1810; family UMGS1810; genus CAKSIN01. The sequence goes on from CAZSIY010000042.1 coordinate 7,206, forward strand.
TCAGCGCCATAAACTCGCAAAACTGCTTTATATAGACATGGCTTTCGGCAAATTTCTCTATTTCGGCGCGATTTTTTACTCTTTTCGACGCTGTCATAAGCGCGTTATTTCTTGTGTGGTAAAGACGCACAAACTCACAGCTGTACGGTTGTTCCTGGCGGCAAGAAAGGAGCTCGTCTATTGTGAGAAGACCTTTTTCGCACAAAATTTCAAGGTCTACGAAATAAGGGTTACCTCCGAAAGCGCTGTAAGATTTATAGGGCGAATTGCACTCGTCAACCATGCAAAACGGCAAAACCTGCCACCACTTAAATCCCGCATCGCTTATAAAATCTATAAATTTTTTCGCTCCGTTTCCGAAACTTCCGCAAGAATAATCTCCGGGAAGTGACGAAACATGCATCAAAACTCCGCTTGCTCTTTCCATAACCTCGCTCCGTTCACACTATTCTGTTTCTTTTTTCGCCGCGAATAAAGGCTTCGGCATTTTTTATCATTTCGCCAAAACACCTTTTGCGCGCTTCCGCCGCACCCCATGCCATATGGGGCGTAAGGCACACGTTGGGGTGGTCTTTAATTTCGAAATAGGGACTGTCCTCCCCAAAGGGTTCCACGGAATAAACATCTGCTCCGAGTCCTCCGAGTTTGCCCGATTTCAAGGCATTACAAAGTGCCGTCTCGTCTGCAACGGCACCTCTTGCCGTGTTTACGAAAATAGCGCCGTCTTTCATTGATGCAATTCTTTTTTCATTTATGATATTGCGAGTTTCATCGGAGAGCGGCAGGTGCACAGTTACAATATCCGACATTTTTAAAAGCGTATCAATATCGCGGCAATCGTACCTTTCATCGGGAGTTCGCTTAAATGCGACCACCTTGCAACCAAAAGCCTCTGCCACTTTGGCAACTTCTTTTCCTATGCCGCCAAGGCCCACAACGCCCCAGGTTTTGCTGTGGAGCTCATGGAAAACGGGTGCGAGACAATTTGCGGAATTGCCCTTTGAATATTTTCCCGATGCGGTAACTTCCGTATACTGTTTCATATGATTTGCCAGGTGCAAAACTGCCGCAACCGTCACCTGGGAAACGCTGTAAGACGAATATCCCGGCACGTTGCACACGGCGATGCCCGCTTTTTTGCAATAGTCGATATCAATATTATCATACCCGGTTGCCGCTTCGCATATTAATTTTAAATTTTTTGCGTTTTTTAAATTTTCTTCGTTAAGGCGCACTTTGTTTACGAAAATCACCTCTGTATTTTCAATGCGCTCCGCAACCTTTTCAAAAGATGTAGACGGGTACTCGCAAGTTCCCCCGCCGAAATCCACCGTAACGTCCAAATCTTCGCCCAAAGTAAGGCGATCCAAAATAACTGTTCTCATATTTTTCTTCTTTCTTTTAAAATAAGTCTTCTGTAAAGTATGCATTTGTATTTGCATGTTTTCCGGCAAAATCGGTAACCGTAATTCTAACGTAAACGTCGCGCTTATCTACGGTAAATTCGGCGCTCATTACGCCCGTATCATCGGGCGCGTTTACTCTTTCGCTTCTTCTGTTTGCGGTGTTCAGCACAATTCGCGCCGCAGGAGAGCATTTTACGGAAATTTTCCCGTCTTCAAACGCAAGTTCGTAAATTTCGGGGCCTTGAGAAGCGTAAAACTCGCCGTTCAAAAGCGCTTTGGTTATTGTGCGGTATTCGAGTTTATCTGCGTTTATCATGGTAAAGCCGCCGTAGGAGTCTTCGCAGTGGTTGTGATTATCATCGGTAGAAAGGCAATAGATTTTTTCGCCGCCGCGGAGTATTTCGTCATATTCTTTTTCGTTATAATCGCAAAATCCCTTTTCCCAAGAATTGTAATTGCAAATTTCCATTGCGTTCATGCCCTTGTATTTTCCGTACTCGTTGAGGGTTTCAAGTGACCATGAGGGGTGGTTGTAAGTTACGAAAAATCCACCTTTTCTTCCCTCTTCTATAATTTTGTTTATGCACTCGGGGGTGTATTCCCTTTCAAAATCGGGTTTTGACTCGTCAAATTTTACAAGGTGGCTGTATTTGGGAGCATTTCCGAAAAGATATTTACTGCGGTGATAGCAAACCTGGGTGAGATTGTCGGGTTCGGTTGCTATAAGGCACATGTGGCAAGACCTGCAAGCCGGTGAGTAGTCACCTTTTTCCGTTATTTCC
>CAZSIY010000043.1:0-9346 GCA_964606825.1 uncultured Oscillospiraceae bacterium
TGCTATAATTAATATATGATAGCGAGCGGCACCGTAGCGGCGCCGAAACAACTTTTTAAATTTAAACGGAGGTAAAAATTATGAAAAAAGTTATATCGTTACTCCTTGCTGTGGTTATGGCCGCGGGAATGATGGCAGGATGCTCAAATTCCGCAAAGAAAACAGACGACAGCGGAAAAACAGTAATTACAATAGGCGGTTGGCCTAAAGAGAAAGACCCGAACCTTGAGGCTTATAACAAATTAAGAGAAGATTTTATGAAGAAATATCCCGATATTGAGATTAAAGCCGACGACTGGGGTTGGGATAAGAGCGGATTTTTAACAAAAGCTGCCGCAAATCAGCTTCCCGATATGTTTATTACCTCGTACACGGAAATCAACAATATCGTAAAAACAGGATACGCTCAGGATATAACATCCGCTATGGAAAAATACGGATACACAAAATATATCAGTGACAGTGTGAAAGATGTTATTTCAAGAGACGGTAAGATTTACGCCGTTCCCGAAGAAGCATACGTAATGGGCCTTTTTATGAACGTAAAGCTCTTTAAACAGGCAGGCCTTGTGAACGAAGACGGTACTTTAAAAGCTCCCAAAACTTGGGATGAACTTGCTCAAACAGCTAAAACTATTCACGATAAAACAGGCGCTGCAGGATACGCAATTCCCACAACGTCTAACTGCGGCGGATGGCACTTTATGAATATAGCTTGGGCACACGGCACAAATCACGAGTTTATGAACCAAAAAGGCGATAAATGGACAGCAGATTTTGCCGATAAGGAAACAGCTGCGGCTCTCGGATTTATTCAGGATCTCAAATTCAAATACGATGCTATTCCCGAAAATGCACTTCTTTCGCCGGGAACTGTCCAAAGCGATTTCGCAAAAGGCCAAGTAGCAATGTATTTGGCAACACCTTCTATGAACGAGGTTAAAGTACTTGCCAGCTACGGACTTGACAAAGCGGATATTTCCGTTGCAAGTATGCCGGCGGGCCCAGCAGGTAAATTCGCGCAGATGGGTGGTCAGGTCAAGATGTTTAAAAACGGCCTTTCCGAAGAACAAATAGACGCACTTTTCAAATGGCTTGGATTTATCGGCTTGTCACCCAATATGACAGACGATGCCAAAGCAAGCAGAGAGGCTGTTATTAAGACAAACAGCAAAGCAGGAGAAATTATAGGCGTTAGGAGCTTCAGCCCCTGGAAGCAAGAAGGCGACGACGTTCCGGAAGTTCAACAGTTTGAAAACGAAATGGTTGACAAATACAAAAACGTTGATGCAAAATTGTTTGAGGATTATGCGCAGTTTGACAAGGTGGTTTGCATTCCCGAGCCTCCCATGAATTGCCAGCAACTTTACAATGTGCTTGACGGTTGTATTCAAAGCGTGCTGACCGATAAAAATGCCGATCCTATGGAAGTACTCAAAAAAGCTCAAAACGACTTCCAGGTTAACTATCTTGATAAAGAATAATAAATAATTAAAGTTATGTAAGCCGGCATTGCATAAAGATGCCGGCTTGCGTTTTGACGGAGGTGTTTTAAATTTGAAAACAAATGATTTATCAAAAAGAACAATAGGCAACGGTGGTATCGGCAAATTTAAAACGGATTTTTCGGCGTGGCTTTTAATTGTTCCGGCACTGCTCGTGATATACTTTTTTACCATTCGCCCGATATTTACGGGTATTTGGTATTCGTTCCATAAAATGCAAGGATATACTGTTCTTGAATTTTGCGGGCTTGATAACTATATTCGCGTACTCAGTGACACAAGATTTACTCAGGTGCTCATAAACTCTTTGAGTTACGTTTTGTGGTCGCTTGTAATCGGATTTTTGCTTCCGGTTGTGGTTGCGATATTTATAAATGAAATGGTGCATTTCGGAAACTTTTTCAGATTTGCCGCATATCTTCCGGGCGTTATGCCGGGACTTGTAATTTCGCTTTTGTGGAAAAATATGTACGACCCTACTTCGGCAGGACTTTTAAATACGTTTCTCGCTCATTTCGGCGTGGAACCCTTGCAGTGGCTCCAAAATGCAAAAATGACCATTCCGCTCATTGTGGTTTCGTCAACTTGGGGAAGTTTCGGTTCTACAGTGCTTTTGTATCTCGCATCTTTGCAAAATGTAAATACCGATCTATACGAGGCGTCAACAATAGACGGCGCGGGATTTTTCAGAAGAATAATGACGGTTACAATTCCCAGCATATCGGGAACCATGCTTTTGTTCCTTTGTAACCAGATAATTGCCACATTTAATATTATGGAGCAACCTCTTGCAATGACGGGCGGTGGCCCCAATAATGCATCAATGTCGCTTGCACTTTGGAGTTATTACAACGGATTTACCACATTTAACACCGAAGTTGCACTTGCAACCAGCGTTATAACATTTGTGATACTTGCGGTTCTTACAAGTTTTTATCACGTATTGCAAAAGAAAATCGAAGGGTGAGGAGGGTAATTATGTTTAATTCATTTGAGAAAAAAGGAAGCGGATTTATTACCCGCGGAGAAATAAAATCACCCAAGGCACAAATTGTATATTGGGCAATGTTTTTAATACTTGCTTTTGTTGCATTTGTGTGCGTTTTTCCGATTTTGTGGGTTCTTGTTTCGGGCTTTAAAGATTTGGAAGAATTTAACCAAGTTCCTCCTACGATTATTCCGAGAAGTTTTGATTTTTCGAAGATAATATGGGTTTGGAACGATTCAAAATATTATAGCTACTATTTAAATTCGTTTATATATGCACTCGGTGCAATAGCATGTTGTCTGGCTTTTAACGGATTTGCGGGATTTGCTCTTTCGAGATTAAGACCTAAGGGTTCAAACGTTTTGCTTAAGATATTGTTTGTGCTTATTCTTCTTCCGGCCGGTATCGGTCAGGTTCCGCTTTATAAGCAACTTGTAGAAATTCCGTATATACATACGTCGGCACTTAACTCATATGTTCCTCTTTGGCTTATGGCGGGTGGAAGCGCATACAACATAATACTTTTTAAAAACTATTTTGACTCCATTTCGGACTCTATAATAGAAGCGGCAAGAATTGACGGTTGTTCGTCTGTAAGAATATTTTTCAACATCATGCTCCCACTTGCAAAGCCGATATTTATAGTTCTTGCAATATTCACGTTTAACGGCTCTTGGGGCGGATTTTTCTGGCCGTCACTCATATTAAATGATAAGAGCATTTATACGGTTGCCGTAAAACTCTATCGCGATGGTTCGGGATTTTATACACAGGATCAGTATTTACTGCTCCTCACCCTTACAATAATTCCGCCGGTTATAATCTTTATTTTCTTTAATAAACAGATTATGACGGGCTTCCAAAGCGGCGGCGTAAAAGAATAAAGTTAAAATCACATGGGGCACGGCGGATACCGATGAACCGTTTTTCGGTACATCGCTTGCGCCGCGCCTTGTTTTTTTGGAGGAAAAATTATGAACGAAATGCAAAGAATAAAAAATTTGTCGGTTCCGAGCGGGAAAATAGACGTGGTTATAGATACCGACACTTACAATGAGGTAGACGATCAGTTTGCGCTCAGCTACCTTTTGTTATCTCCCGAAAAATTAAATCTTAAAGCAATATATGCCGCCCCATTTCACAATGAAAATTCTTCATCTCCGGAAGACGGCATGGAAAAAAGCTATAATGAAATATTTAAACTTCTGGACATAGGTGGATTTGAAGAGGCAAAGAAAAGCGTTTTTAAAGGCTCACGCGGATATTTGAAAAGCGAAACCGAACCGCAAATTTCGCCTGCCGCAGAGGATTTGGCAAAAAGAGCCGAGAATTATTCGCCCGAAAATCCGCTTTACGTGGTTACAATAGGCTGTATTACAAATATCGCTTCGGCGCTTCTCATAAACCCCGCCATAAAAGATAATATCGTGGTTTCTTGGCTTGGAGGTTCCGCCGAACAGTTTTCGGGGCAATATGAGTTTAATATGTCGCAGGATATTGCGGCGGCAAGAGTTGTGTTTGCAAGCGGTGTTCCGCTTATTCAGCTTCCTTGCAAAGGCGTTGTGAGCTCGTTTGCGGTAAGCGGCCCCGAACTTAGGTATTGGCTTTACGGGAAAAACAAACTTTGCGATTACCTTGTAGACACCGTGGAAGAAACTGTTAAAAAATATGCCGACGGCAAGGTGTGGTCGAGGATTATTTGGGATGTAACCGCGGTTGCCTACCTTTTAAATGAAGACAACAGGTTTATGGAATACAAAATAACGGATGCTCTTGCGCCGCAATATGACAATACATATGTCACAGGCGAGCACAAACACAAAATGTGTATTGCAACATATATCAACCGTGATCCCCTCATGCAGGATTTGTTTGACAAATTGGGAGGTGCAAAATGAAAAAAGTTGTAGTGGTAGGCAGTATAAACATGGATTTTACCATTGAAACGGAGCGTATGCCCAAAATAGGCGAAACTATTTCGGGTGGCAATTTCGTAAATGCTTTCGGCGGAAAAGGCTTAAACCAGGCTATTGCCCTTTCAAGGCAGGGGGCAAGCGTAACTTTTATAGGAGCTGTGGGAAACGACAGCAACGGCAAATTGTGCCTTGATTATCTTAAAGAAAACGGCGTTGACTACAAAGGCGAAATTTTGGATAATGTGTCTACCGGCGCGGCGGTTATCACCGTTTGTGGCGGCAACAATTCCATAATTTTAAATGGCGGAGCAAATATGGCTCTCACACCCGAAATGATAAAGAGGCGCGAAAGCCTTTTTGAAGAGGCGTGCATGGTTGTAGCACAACTTGAAGTGCCTGTTGAAACGGTTGTTGAAGTATTTAAGGCGGCAAAAAGCAAAAATTGCCTTTGCGTTTTAAACCCCGCTCCGGCAAAAAAGATGCCCGATGAACTTTTGAGCCTTACGGATATAATTGTTCCCAATGAAACCGAGGCTGAAATTATTACGGGTATTTCTTGCGATTGTGAAGAAAATTTCAAACGCTGCTCCGACAAATTGTGCGAAATGGGTGTAAAAAATCCTATTATAACACTCGGCGAAAAGGGAAGTATGATAAAACTTGACGGCGAGTATTATTTTCAAAAAAGTTACCCCGTAAAGGCAGTGGACACAACAGCCGCCGGGGATAGCTTTATAGGCAGTATGTGTGCAATGTTGGCAGAGGGAAAATCAATAAAAGAAGCTATGGACTACGGCGCAAGGGTTTCTTCTGTAACCGTGAGCACAAGAGGCGCGGCGGAGTCTATTCCTTATAAACTTTAAACGGAGGATTTGTATGAAAAAACCGATTATAGAAGAGAACGCGTTCAATGAGAGCTCAATACCCTTTTATGGCAATAAATTTTTAATCGGAAACGGTTATTTCGGCGTTCGCGGCACTATGGAAGAATACACAAAAGAGCATATGCCGGCTTTTAACCTCGCCGGAATATACGACAAGGCCGGCGATGGTTGGCGCGAGTCTGTAAATGCTCCGAACCCTTTGTATACATGTGTTTCGGTAGATGGTGAAAAATATGTTCTGCCCGAAAAAAAGCCTGCGGAGCATGTGCAGTCGCTGGATATAATAAATGCCGTTCACAGCAGAAAAACTGTATGGAAAGCTCCTAAAGGTAAAATTTGCGTTTCTTGTGAACGTTTTGCCGATATGGCACACCAACACGTCGCGGCGATGAAATATTGCGTAAGCACCGATTTTGACGCCGTTATTGAAATAATAACGGCGATAGACGGTGACGTTTGGGATATTAACGGCCCGCATTTTAAAAAAATTCAAACAAGTGCCGACGGCAAGTTTGAAACCGTTATGGGCGAAACAGGAGAAAATGGAACAAAAGTTACCGTAAAAGAATATGTAAACACATTATTTGAATGTGAAGAGACCGATTTTTGCGATGATTTCCGCGCGGGTAAGAAAATAAAATTTGCCTCAAAAGCAAATGAGGAGTATTGTTTTACAAAAGTTGCAACCGTTGAAACCACGCAAGATGATATAGACACCGAAAATGCCGCTTGCGATGCCGATTACGAGGCTTTGAAATCCGCTCATATAGGCGCATGGAAGAAAATATGGGATATGTCCTATGTGGAAATAGACGGCGACGAAGAGGCTGAGGACGGCCTTAATTATTCTTTGTATCACCTCAATTGCATAGCTCCGAGAAACCAAAAAGACAAGTCAATTGCCGCAAGAGGTCTTTCGGGTCAGGTGTATAAGGGAGCTGTTTTTTGGGATACCGAGATGTTTATGGTAGATTACTACCTTTATACCGAACCCGAAATTGTAAAAACTCTTCTTATGTACCGTATAAATACATTGCCCGGTGCTTTGGAAAAGGCAAAAAGTTATGGATTTGACGGCGCATTCTATGCCTGGGAGAGCCACGAGGGCGGCTTTGATGCTTGCTCGGATTACAACGTGGTAGACGTGTTTACCAAAAGACCCATGCGAACTTTTTTCAAAGATAAGCAGGTACATATTTCGGCGGCTGTGGTATATGCTTTGGAAAAATACGTGCGCGTTACCGGTGATAACGAAATTTTGAAAAACGGCGGCGCCAACGTTATATTTGAGTGCGCAAAGTTTTACCGCTCGCTCATGCTTAAATATGCCAATAAAAACTTTTATGAAATCCATGATGTGATAGGACCCGACGAGTATCACGAAAGGGTAAACAACAACGCCTATACAAACGCAATGGCAAAATTTGTGCTTGAAACAGCGGCAAAATATGCAGATTTCATAGGATGTGATGCAAGCGAGTTTTTAACTCTCGCTAAAGAGATAAAAAAGCCGAATATTGACGAAAACGGAATAATAGAACAGTTCGACGGGTATTTTGACCTTGAAGATTGCACCGTTGATGATGTTCGCTCCAGGCTTTTAAATCCGAAAGAATATTGGGGCGGCGCCTACGGCGTTGCCAGCCACACAAAGGTGATAAAGCAAGCCGATGTTGTTGCAATGCTCTCTATTCTTCCCGGCGAGTTTTCAAAGGAAGACATGCGGAAAAATTTAAAGTATTACGAGCCCAGAACGGAGCACGGCTCCTCGCTTTCGGCGTGCATGTATTCTTTGCTTTCTTGTAAAATAGGTGAGCCGGATTTTGCTTATCCTTTCTTCATGAAGTCCGCAAGAGTTGATTTAACCGAGGGTGGAAAAGAATGGGCAGGCCTTGTTTACATAGGCGGAACTCACCCCGCATCGGAGGGCGGAGCTTGGATGGTTGCCGTTGAAGGTTTTGCGGGAATGAAAATAGAGAACGGTGAAATTATTTTAAATCCCGCACTTCCCGAAAAGTGGAACAAAATGAAATTTAAAATCAATTTCGGCGGAAACGTTTATTTGGCAGTGGTTACAAAAAATGATTGGAGTGTGGAAAAATTATGATAAAAGCCGCGATTTTTGACCTCGATGGAGTTCTTGTTACAACCGATTTTTTGCATTTTGAAGCCTGGAAAAAGCTCGGCGAAGAGATTGGTATAACAAACTTTACAAAAGAAGACAACATTCGCCAAAGGGGCGTAAGCCGCATGGCATCGCTTGAAATCCTTTTGGAAAAAACCGATGTGGAATATTCCGATGAACAAAAAGAAGAGCTCGCAGACAGAAAAAACGATTACTATAGAAAGTCTTTGGAAACGCTTTCGGAAAAGGACGTTTTGCCCGGGGCAAAAGTGGTTCTTGAGTTTTTTAAAAGAAAAGGTATAAAAACCGCTGTGGGTTCGGCAAGTAAAAATGCGCCCGCAATTCTTGAAAAAACAGGCCTTATTCCGCTTTTGGATGCTGTTGCCTGCGGACTTGATGTTGCAAAATCAAAACCGGACCCCGAGGTGTTTTTAAAAGTTGCGGAAAAGCTCGGCGTAGAGCCTGAAGAGTGTATGGTTTTCGAAGATGCCGATGCCGGTATAGAAGCCGCTAAAAACGGCAATATGTTCGCTTTTGCCATAGGTGCGGCGAAAGAAAATAAAAAAGCCGATATCTCGGCAACGTCGCTTGAAGCTCTCGGAAAAATTTTAAAATTATAGAAGAAACGCAGTCAAAGTATCATGCTTTGACTGTGTTTTTCATATTTCCGCTACTTGTTTTGCAATATGTTTTCTATTTTTGAAAGCTCTTCTTCTGTCAACTTCGGAAAGGTGAGAGCTTTTACGTTTTCTTCCACCTGTTCGGGGCGGCTGGCGCCGATTAGGGCGCTTGTAATAGTCGGGTTGCGAAGTGTCCACTGCAAGGCGAGCTGTGCCACTGTTTGACCGCGTTTTTCAGCAATAAGAGCCAAATTTTTTACCATGGCGATTTTTTCGTCGGTGATGTCGGAAGATTTTAAATATCTGGGGTCATGCACTGCGCGCGAGTCTGCGGGAATACCGTCTAAATAGCGATTTGTGAGTATTCCGCCGCAAAGGGGAGCAAATGCTATACAGCCTACGCCTTCGCGCTCTAAAACGCACGTAAGGCCTTTTTCGACGGTGCGATTTAGCATGGAGTAGTTAGGCTGATGTATGAGCATGGGAGTTCCCATTTTTCGAAGCGTTTCAATGGCAACGCGCGCCTCGTCGGCATTGTAGTTTGAAATGCCCACATAAAGCGCTTTTCCGCTACGCACTATTTGGTCGAGCGCGCCCATGGTTTCTTCAATAGGCGTGTCGGGGTCGGGGCGATGATGATAGAAAATGTCCACATAGTCAAGGTGCATTCTTTTGAGCGACGCATCAAGGCTTGCAAGTAAATATTTGCGGCTTCCGTTGTTGCCGTAAGGGCCGGGCCACATGTCATATCCCGCCTTTGTGGATATAATAAGCTCGTCGCGGTGCGCGTGCCAATCTCTGTCCATATGAATTCCGAAATTGCGTTCCGCTTCGCCGTAGGGTGGGCCGTAGTTGTTGGCAAGGTCAAAGTGGGTAATGCCCAGGTCAAAGGCCTTGCGAAGAATGTTTTGCTGTGTTGAAAAAGGGGTGATGTTCCCAAAATTGTGCCAAAGTCCGAGAGAAATAGCGGGAAGCATGATGCCGCTTTTTCCGCAACGGCGATATTTCATTTGTTCGTATCGATTTTCCGAGGGGTTATAAATCATTGGAATCTCCTTATTTTTTATGTATAGAGCAATTTTCAAAGCTAAATTATTCCGCTTACGCTCTTGTGCTTAAAGTGTTTTTTAAAACAGTTAAATTAAATTCGCATTTAGCTGCGAAATAATTTAGAGTGCGTAGCATATTTAGTTCGCTATAGGCGAATTTAGCTGAAAAAAGCACTTCTTCAGAAGTGCTTTTTCATGGGTGCAGGGGCCGGATTTGAACCAACGACCTCCGGGTTATGAGCCCGACGAGCTACCAGAC
>CAZSIY010000044.1:0-9343 GCA_964606825.1 uncultured Oscillospiraceae bacterium
GATTTGAAAGATACGAGGGCAACGTTGCAACATATATCCATGGTGGCGGAAGAATTGGCGTTATGGTAAACTTTGACACAGACGTTGCAACAGCAGACGGCTTTGCCGATGTTGCAAAAGATGTTTGCATGCAGATTGCCGCTGTTAACCCACAGTATATTTGCCCCAAATGCGTTCCCGAAGACAGAGTTGAGAAAGAAAAAGAAATTCTTACTCAGCAGGCTATTAACGAAGGAAAGCCCGCAAATATCGCTGAAAAGATGGTTGCAGGCCGTATAAAGAAATTCTACAAGGAAAATTGTCTCGTAGAGCAGGAGTTTGTTAAAGATTCCGAGCTCAGCGTAGGTCAATATATGGAAAATGCCGCTAAGAATTTCGGCGGTACAATCAAGGTTTCATCGTTTGCAAGATTTGAAAAGGGCGAAGGCCTCGAAAAGAGAGAAGACAACTTTGCAGACGAAGTTGCCAGCATGATTAAATAATTACACACACTAAGAAAACGTTTTTTCAAAAAAGGAACACCTCAGTGTTCCTTTTTTGAGAATATGAGCCAAATGGGAAATCGTTTGGAAAACTCTTTTTAATATACTTTTACGGAGGATAACTTTTATGCCGAAATACAAGAGAATATTGTTAAAAGTCAGTGGTGAAGCTCTTGCGGGAGATAAGCATTTCGGTCTTTGCGAAGACACCATCGGAGCAATAACCGATAAGATTAAAGAAGCAAAGAATATGGGTGTTGAAATCGCAGTTGTTGTAGGCGGCGGAAACTTTTGGAGAGGAAGAAGCGGCAAACAAATGGACAGAACCAGAGCAGACCATATGGGAATGCTTGCAACTGTTATAAACGCTCTTGCACTTCAAGATGCCTTAGAGCAGAGAGGTGTGCCTACGCGCGTTCAAACAGCCATTGAAATGCGCCAAATAGCCGAACCTTACATCAGAGGTAAGGCAACAAGACACCTTGAAAAAGAGAGAATTGTCATATTCGGATGTGGCATAGGTAATCCGTTCTTTTCCACAGATACCACAGCGGCTTTGAGGGCGGCTGAGATTGATGCGGATATTATCTTGCTTGCAAAAAAAGTAGATGCAGTGTACGACAGCGACCCGAACGAAAATCCGAATGCTGTAAAATTCGATAAACTTTCTTACAAAGAAGTTTTAAACAGAGGTCTCGGTGTTATGGACTCTACGGCAACGTCACTTTGCATGGACAACAACATTCCGATAAGAGTTTTCGGACTTGATGACCCGCAAAATATTATAAGAGTTTTAAACGGTGAAGAAATAGGCACACTCGTGTCTAATGATTAATAAAGGAGGATGCAGTTATGGCAGTAGATCTTAAAGTTTTTGAAGAAAAGATGAAAAAAACCATTTCCGTTCTTGAAAGCGAAATGAAAGCAGTCAGAGCCGGAAGAGCAAACCCGGCAATTTTGGATAAGGTGACTGTTGAATACTATGGTGCACCTTCTCCGCTTACTCAGATTGCAAACGTAAGCGTTCCCGATGCGAGAAGTATTATGATTCAGCCTTGGGATGCTACAATACTCGGTGATATAGAAAAAGCTATTTTGAAGTCAGATTTGGGTATTACACCCAATAACGACGGCAAATCCATAAGGCTTAATTTCCCACCGCTTACCGAAGAGAGAAGAAAAGAGCTTGTTAAGGGTATTCATAAAACAGGTGAAGACTCTAAGGTCGCTATTCGCTCTATAAGACGTGATGCTATGGAAAGTGCAAAAACATCTAAGAAAAACAGTGAAATAACCGAGGACGACGTTAAAAATATCGAAAAAGACATACAGAAACTTACCGATAACTATATTAAAGACATAGATAGTGTAATCGCTTCCAAGGAAAAAGAGATTCTTGAAGTTTGATTAGGGTATAATGTCATGTTTTTTCTCAAAAAAAAGAAAATGACCCACGAGGTCGATTATAATAATTTGCCGACGCATATCGGCATAATTATGGACGGAAACGGACGTTGGGCGAAAAAACGCGGACTTCCGCGCAGTGCCGGCCACAGTGCCGGTGCGCGAACGCTTGAAAAAATAACGCGTTTTGCCGGGAAAATAGGCATAAAGTACGTTACATTTTACGCTTTTTCCACGGAAAACTGGCGTCGACCGTCTGATGAAGTCGAAGCGCTTATGAAATTGATGGTTGTATATCTCGACGATTACAAACGTTTAATAGGCGATGAAGATATCAGAATACGCTTTATAGGCACAAAAGAAGGTCTTTCTGACGAGATTAAAGAAAAGATTAAAATCGTAGAAGAGGCCACAAAAAACAACAGTAACATAACCATGAATATTGCATTAAATTACGGCGGGCGTGAGGAAATTGTCCATGCCGTTAAAGAAATTAGCAAAGAAGTGGTTTCAGGTGTTCTTTTACCGGAAAATATCGATGAGAAGTGCATAAACGATCATCTTTATACATACTATATGCCGGATCCTGATTTTATAATAAGGCCCAGCGGTGAGCTTAGATTGAGTAATTTCTTGTTGTGGCAAAGTGCTTACAGCGAATTTTGGTTTTCAAATATTAACTGGCCGGATTTCACCGGTGATGACCTTTTGTGCGCCATAGCAGACTATCAAAAGCGCAACAGAAGATACGGAGGTGTTTGATTTGCTCAAACAGCGTTTAATTGTCGGAATAGTGGGTGCGGTGTTTGCCGTGCTGGTACTCTGCCTGGGTGTCAATTTCGTGGCGGGTGCGGTTGCTCTTATTTCATTAATCGGCCTAAGCGAAATTTATTCGGCAACGGGACTGCTAAAAAAACAAAACAAATTGTGCATTTTCGGTTATATGTATAACATAATTTTATTTGTCGTGATTACAATATCGTCACAGCCGGCTTTTGCCCTCGGTGTTCTTTTGAGCATTTTGGGTATGGCGCTCTTGGTGTATATGATTTTCAATCACGATTATATCGGATTTTCCGAAATAGCCGAGTTTTTCTTTTCCACGGTGTACGTTATGGCTTTATTTGCCCATATTGTTATTTTGAGAAAAGAACCGTTAGGTAACTACTTTATTTGGATTATATTTATAACAGCTTGGCTTTCCGACACAATAGCTTTTGCCGTTGGAAAAAAGTTCGGAAGAAACAAGTTAATTCCCGAGGTGAGTCCGAAAAAGACTGTCGAGGGCGCACTTGGCGGCCTTGCGGGTTCGCTTGTTTTCAACATGTTTTTCGGAGTTATTTGTTCGGTTGTTTTCGGCCGTTCGGTATATTATTTGGAACTTGCACTTCTTGCAATTGTTGCGGGCGCTATGTCACAGCTCGGTGACCTTGCGGCATCTTGCATAAAACGTGAGCACGGAATAAAGGATTTCAGTAATTTGCTTCCGGGTCATGGCGGTGTGCTCGATAGGTTCGACTCGGTTCTTTTCGTGGCACCGGTGGTTTACTATTTTGTTGTAATATTCTCGGTTATAGCATAAAAAGGTGATTTTATGAAGAATATTTCAATCTTGGGTTCAACAGGTTCAATAGGCACTCAAGCGTTGGACGTTGCCTCAAAAGACAGTGATATTAATATAGTTGCTCTCTCGGCAAATTCCAATGCTCAATTGCTTGCAGAGCAGGTAAGATGTTATAATCCCGACATGGTATGCATTTGCGACGAAACAAAGTTTTTAGAGCTTAAAACACTTCTTGCAGATACCGATGTTAAAGTTGTTGCGGGAAGAGATGCACTCAGCGAAATTTCGTGCCACAAAGATGCCGATATGGTTTTAACGTCGGTTATGGGAAGCGTTGGCCTTATTCCCACGATCGATGCCATAAAATCGGGGAAAAGAATACTTCTTGCAAATAAGGAAACACTTGTAACGGGTGGAGAAATCATTATGCCGTTGGCGACAGAATACGGCGTGGATATTATCCCCGTAGACAGCGAGCACTGCGCGATATTTCAATGTTTGCATGGTTCACGATACGAAGATATATATAAAATACTTTTAACGTGTTCCGGCGGGCCTTTCTTCGACAAAAAACTTGATGAACTTCAAAATGTAACAATTGATCAAACGCTCAATCACCCACGGTGGACTATGGGTGCAAAAATCACCATAGACAGTGCCACGCTTATGAATAAAGGCCTTGAAATGATAGAGGCTAAGTGGCTTTTCGGTGTTGATATCGATGACATAGAAGTTTATATTCACAGGCAAAGTATCGTGCACTCAATGGTTGAATTTAAAGACGGTTCGGTCGTTGCTCAGCTTGGTGTTGCGGATATGCGTTTGCCGATAAGCTATGCCGTCAATTATCCTCAAAGGGCGCCGAGAATAGGGGAGAGACTTAATCTTTTTGAAGTCGGCAAACTTACTTTCGAAAAGCCGGATTGTGACACGTTTAAATGTCTTGCGATTGCCGTTGATTGCGCAAGAAAAGGCGGAATAATGCCGGCGGTTATGAACGGTGCAAATGAGGTTGCTGTTGCCGCATTTCTCGGCGGAAAGATACGTTTTACTGAAATTTCCGACGTTGTTTCCGAAACCGTAAGTAACACGCCAAATGAAAAAATATCGTTGAATTCAATTGTAAACGCAGACAAAAACGCGCGCGAATACGCGAAAAAATTAATAAAATAATTGTCTTTTGTGTTGTTTTTATGAAAGGATATGTGAATATGCTTACAGCATTGTACACCGTTTTAGTTTTTTGTATAATTGTTGCGATACACGAGTTCGGACATTTTGCGGTTGCGAAGCTGTGTAGAGTAACAGTTCATGAGTTTTCAATCGGAATGGGGCCGAAGATTTTTGGATTTACAAAAAAAGAAACGTCATACAGCTTGCGTCTTCTTCCGCTCGGCGGTTACGTAAAGTTGGAAGGCGAGGACGGTGAGTCCTCCGATCCCAATGCTTTTGGCAATAAAAAGGCATGGCAGCGTTTTTTGATACTTGCGGCTGGTGCTTTTATGAACTTGCTGCTCGGTTTTTTGATTTTTGTGATAATCGGCAGTTTTTCAAAGGGATTTAGCTCAAATATCGTTGGCACGGTTATCGAAGACAGCGCGTTTGAAGATGCGGGAGTAAAATCCGGCGACAAAATCGTGTATATGAGCGGCTCTGAATATGAGTCGCGTATCGGTGACTACAACGACATAACATATTTTATTTACAAAAACAGCAACAACACAGCTTCCGTTACATTTGAGAGAGGAAGCGAAACTTTTGTAAAGGAGATAACTCCAAAATATCTCGAAACTGAAAAAAGAGCAATTTTCGGTTTTTCTCCGAAAATTTTAAAGCCATCGCCTGTAAGGGTAGTTGCAACATCTTTTAGAATGAGCAAATTTGTGGTTAAAGTGGTGGTTTCATCTTTTGCGGACCTTATAAAGGGCAGTGTCAGTATGAATGACATGAGCGGCCCGGTGGGGATTGTAAATGAGATTGGAACAGCCGCAAAAAGCGGTTTAGGTGATGTTTTGTACCTTGCCGCGCTTATAAGTATAAATTTGGGAGTTTTTAACCTTTTTCCCATCCCCGCTCTTGACGGCGGAAGAATATTTTTCATTTTGATAGAAATTGTAAGACGCAAGCCGATTGACCGTGAAAAAGAAGGTTTCGTGCATTTTGTCGGCTTTGCACTTTTACTTATGCTTATGGTAGCGATAACTTGCGCCGACATAAAAAAACTTTTATAAAATTACGCGCTTTGATATACGGAGGACAAAATGAAGTTATTAGAAGACAGAATAGTTAAAGACGGAATTGTAAAAGGTACCGATATTTTAAAGGTGGACAGTTTTTTGAATCATCAAATCGATATTCACCTTTTGGAAGAAATGGGCAAAGAATTTAAGAGGCTTTTTTCTGAATGTCAAGTAAATAAAATTCTCACCATAGAGTCGTCGGGCATAGGTATTGCATGTATTGCAGCTCAGTCTTTTGACGTTCCGGTTGTGTTTGCAAAAAAAGGCAAAAGCCTCAATATTGATGATGTGTACACTTCGAAGGTGGAGTCTTTTACACACGGTAAAGTGTACGATGTTATGGTAGACAAAAAATATTTGTCCGAAAATGATCGCGTTCTCATTATCGACGACTTTTTGGCAAACGGCAAAGCGCTTATAGGTCTTTCCGATATAATAAAAAAATCGGGAGCGCATCTCGTGGGCGCCGGTATTGCTATTGAAAAAGGATTTCAACCCGGCGGCGAAATGCTGAGAAACATTGGCATGCGCGTGGAATCGCTTGCAATAATAGACTGCATGAGTGAAGAAAACGGAATAGTGTTTAGAAACTAAAGGTATATTTTTTTAAAAGTTATTTATAATATAATAAGGTGTTTTGAAAGTAATTGTATGGCAGTATTGTTTTAAATTGACATAAATTTCGCTCAGTTTGGCGAATTTTAATAAATGAGCATAAATTTTTACGCATACATGGAAATGGAGGCTAATCGTGGCAAAAAAAGCAAAACTTAAAATTATTCCTCTCGGCGGTCTTGATGAGATCGGAAAAAATATGACCGTCCTTGAGTACGGAAACGACATGGTTATTGTCGATTGCGGCATGGCGTTTCCGGATGAGGAACTTTTGGGTATTGATGTTGTAATACCTGATTTTTCCTATATAATCAAAAATCGTGATAAACTTCGCGGCATTGTTTTAACTCACGGACACGAAGACCATATAGGCGGATTGCCTTATCTTTTAAAAGAGTTAAAAACGCCGATATACGGCACAAATCTTACATTGGGTTTGGTTCAGAATAAACTGAAAGAACATAATCTGTTGTCAAGCACAAAACTTAAAATCGTTTTCCCGGGAGATACTGTTAAGCTCGGCGTATTTACGGTTGAATTTATAAGGTCAAACCACTCTATCGCTGATGCTGTTGCTCTTGCAATTCACACTCCTCTTGGCGTTGTTTTGCATACGGGAGATTTTAAAATCGACACAACTCCCATCGAGGGTGAGATGATTGACCTTGCTCGTTTCGGAGAGCTAGGAAAAAAAGGCGTTCTCGCTCTCATGAGCGATAGTACGAATGCCGAATGTGAAGGATTTACAATGTCTGAGCGACTTGTGGGTAACACACTTGAAAATGTTTTTAAGTCAACCAGAAGGCGCATAATCGTAGCTACTTTTGCATCAAATGTTCACCGCGTTCAGCAGATAATTAATGCGGCGCACGATAACGGTAGAAAAGTTGCAGTATCGGGTAGGAGCATGTTAAATCTTATAGAAGTAGCTTCAAATTTGGGATATTTAAAGCTATATAACGATATTTTAATAGATATAGACAATATCAAAAAATATCAGCCTCATCAGCTCGTAATTATCACTACGGGCAGCCAGGGCGAGCCTATGAGTGCCTTATATCGCATGGCGTACAACGACCACAGAAAAGTGGAAATTACGCCTAACGATCTCGTTGTGGTTTCGGCAAATCCCATTCCGGGTAATGAAAAATTGGTGTCAAACGTTGTAAATGAGCTTACAAAAAAAGGCGCTGAGGTTATTCAAGGCAGAAAAGCCATGGTTCATGTTTCCG
Organism: uncultured Oscillospiraceae bacterium; assembly: GCA_964606825.1. GTDB lineage: Bacteria > Bacillota > Clostridia > UMGS1810 > UMGS1810 > CAKSIN01. The sequence goes on from CAZSIY010000044.1 coordinate 7,538, forward strand.
GTCACGCAAGCCAGGAGGAACTCAAAATGGTGCTTGCGCTCACAAAACCGAAATATTTCATACCCGTTCACGGCGAATATAAACATCTCAAGAAACACGCAGATTTAGGCTCTGCAATGGGTATCGATAAAAGAAATATATTCATTTTGGAAAACGGACGCGTGCTCGAAATAACTCATAATAACGCAAAATCGAGCGATACCGTAGCTTCGGGAAGAGTGTTTGTAGACGGATTGGGCGTAGGTGACGTAGGTAATATCGTTTTAAGAGACCGTAAACACCTTGCTGAAGACGGCTTGATTGTTGTGGTGGTTACCATATCCGCGGAAAGCGGACTTGTGGTTGCAGGTCCCGACGTTATTTCAAGAGGATTTGTGTATGTGAGAGAGTCGGAAAGCCTTATGGAAGAAGTTCGTTCCATTGCAAAAGATTGCTTAGACTCTTGCGAAAAAAATCACGTTCGCGATTGGAACAGCATAAAAACGAATATCAAAAGCAAAATTTCCGAGCTTTTGTATCTTAAAACAAAACGTAAGCCGATGATTTTGCCGGTGATTATGGAAGTATGATACAAAATACCGCACGATGTATTGACGTGCGGTATTCTTTTACTAAAAAAAGCAAGCGGGTTTAGCCGCTTGCTTTTTTTAGTTATTATTCTTCAGGAAGAGTATTTTCCAAATTGTAAATTTCTTCAAATTCTTCACCGCTGATTTTTTCTTTTTCCATGAGAACTCTTGCAACATTTTCAAGTTTGTCACGGTTCTCGTTAATCATATTGAGACACTTGTCGTAGCAGGTGCGAATAATCGAATGTACTTCGTCGTCAATTCCTGCGGAAATTTTCTCGCTGAAATTCTTAGAGTGAACAAAATCACGTCCTACAAAGATTTCATCGTTGTCACTTCCGTAGTTTATGGGGCCGATTGAGTCGCTCATGCCGAATTTTGTAACCATTTGTCTGGCAATTTTAGAGGCGCGCTCGATATCGTTGGAAGCACCGGTACTTATGTCGTCCAACGCAATTTTCTCAGCCGCACGTCCGCCCAAAAGCACGATGATTTCATCAAACATTTCACCCTTTGTGCTGTAATATTTATCTTCGCTCGGCAAGCTCATGGTGTATCCGCCCGCTCTTCCGCGAGGAATAATGGAAACCTGATGAACTGGGTCTTGAGAGGGGAGAAGTTTTGTAACAATTGCGTGGCCGGCTTCATGATATGCTGTAATTCGTTTTTCTTTTTCGCCGAGGTTTCTCGTTTTCTTTTCGGTTCCCACAACAACTTTTATCATCGCATCTTCAATCTCGGGCATGTTTATCTCTGTTTTTCCGCGACGTGCGGCAAGAAGTGCCGCTTCGTTTAGAAGGTTTGCCAAATCGGCGCCGGTAAATCCCGCAGTTGTTTTTGCAACAACTGTAAGATCAACATCGCTTCCGAGAGGTTTCTTTCTCGAATGAACTTTTAAAATATCTACACGACCGCTTATGTCGGGCGCATCTACAACAACCTGTCTGTCAAATCTGCCGGGTCTTAAAAGGGCGCTGTCTAATATATCAGGACGGTTGGTTGCCGCGATTACTATAACACCTTGGTTTGCGGAAAATCCGTCCATTTCCACAAGAAGCTGATTTAAGGTTTGCTCACGTTCGTCGTGGCCGCCGCCAAGACCAGCGCCGCGCTGTCTGCCCACGGCATCAATCTCATCTATAAATATTATGCTGGGGCTGTTTTTCTTAGCTTGCTCAAACAAATCTCTTACTCTGGAAGCACCTACGCCGACAAACATTTCCACAAAGTCGGAACC
>CAZSIY010000045.1:0-9292 GCA_964606825.1 uncultured Oscillospiraceae bacterium
ATATTCTTAAAATATATTGACATAATTCTAAAATAGAAGTATTAATAAAATAAAATTCTGTTTTGGAATTAAAACCGGGAGGGAATTTGAATATGGAGAATTTCAGTGCCGGTTCAAAAAAGTATGTAGAGCCGCCCAAAGAAGAAATAAGAGACAGTTGCAGCGATAAAAACAGGTTTGTTGCGGCAGTTTTGGCTGTTTTTCTGGGTTGTGCCGGAGTTCATAATTTTTATCTCGGAAACACCAAAAAAGTCATAATTCATTTTAAAAAACGAAAACGTTGTAAACTTTTTGCCCGAAGATTATCAAGATGATATTCGGGCGGGGGGGCTTTTCGGCGCCGCCGCTCAAATATTTTTTCAATATTCCCAAACTTTTTCCCCGTACACGATAATCGACACATTGTCAAAGGTTTCGGCTATTTCTTTTGCGCCGTCTTTTCCGAGCACGAAAGCGGCAGTGGAAAGGGCGTCGGCGAGGTATGATTTAGGGCACAAAACAGTTGCGCTTTTTATGTCGCTTTCGCACGGGCGCCCGGTTTTGGGGTCGAGAACATGGTGGTATATTTTTCCGTTTTCTTCAAAATATCTTTCGTAAGCTCCACTTGTTACCGCGGAGCAATCTTTTAAATCTTTTTTTGCAAAATATGTGCCGCGAGGTTCAAACGGCTCTTGAATACCTATTTTCCACTTGCCACCTCCCGGTTTTTTTCCTATGGCGTACACGTTGCCGCCAAGGTCTAAAAGCGCGCTTTTTATGCCGTTTTCTCTTAAAATTTGCGCGGCTTTGTCAGCGGCATAGCCTTTGGCTATTGCGCCCAAATCAATTTCCATGCCCGCTTTTTTAAAACGAACTTTAGAATTCTTTTTGTCCAATTCGATATTTTCATATCCTACTTTCAAAAGCACTTCTTCTATTTCGTAATCTTCGGGAATTTTTGGGGTTTCAGAGTTTATATTCCATAAATCGGCAATAGGCTTTATTGTAATGTCAAACGCGCCTTTTGTTTTTTTCGATATTTCAACGGATTTTTCTATGAGCGAAAACGTTTCTTCCGATACATGCGCCCATTTTCCGAACGGAGTGTGGTTTAAGGCGTAAATTTCGCTTTGCTCGGAGTGCGCGTTCAGCGCGGAGTCTATGTCTTTTATTGCGCGTATCGCCTCGCTTACTGCGCTTTCGACATTTTTGCCCGCTGCCTGTATAGTGATTACGGTATTCAGCGCGTAATCAGTGCGTCTGAATATGCGAAAATGAGAAAAAAACGCGCTTGTCACGCAAAGAAATACCATAAGAGATATAAATGATGTTGCAATAAATCTTCTTTTAGTCATTTTCGCCCTCCGATTTTGATTTTCCGCCTCTGGCTGCCGAAGGCAATTTAGCGTGCGGATCACATTTAGCTGAATTCATTCTATCACACATTTCACCAAAAATCAACAATTCCGTGTCAAAGATTGATTTTATGGTTGACGTATTGTTTTACAGGTTGTATAATTAGGATAGGAAAGGATTGATTAAATGAAAAACAAACAAAATTATGATAAATCCCCCGCCCACATCACAAGCATAGGCGGACAGGCGGTAATAGAGGGCGTTATGATGCGCGGCCCCAAAGAAATCGCAACGGCGGTGAGAAAATCCGACGGTGAAATTGTAATAGACAAAAAGCCGGTAAGCTCTGTAGTTCTTAAATACAAACTCAATAAAATTCCTATAGTGCGCGGAGTGGTGTCTTTTGTGGAGTCGCTTGTAACAGGCATGAAATGCCTTATGTTTTCCGCGGACCAAATGGACCTTGAAGACGGAGAAGAAGGCTACGAACCTTCAAAATTTGAAAAATGGCTCGACGATAAATTCGGCGACAAGGTAAAAGATATCGCCATATATTTTTCAGTTGCGGTGGCGCTTGTTTTCAGCGTTTGTCTATTTATGCTTTTGCCCAATGCCATTGCCACGGTGTTTAAAAACTTCACCGAAAATCACGTTATTTTAAACCTTGCGGAGGGCGTTATAAGAATGTCGATTTTCCTCGTATACCTCACTTTGGTGTCGAAAATGAAAGACATTCAGCGCGTTTTCGAATATCACGGAGCAGAACACAAAACCATAGCAACCTACGAAAGCGGCGAGGAGCTCACCGTGGAAAATGCGCGCAAAAACTCGCGTTTTCATCCCAGATGCGGCACCAGCTTTTTGCTCATTGTAATGGTTGTGAGCATTTTGGTATTCTCTTGCCTGCGTTGGGGTCATATGTGGCAAAATATGCTTTACAGGCTCCTTCTTCTCCCGATTGTTGCGGGAATTTCCTATGAAATGATAAAAATTGCCGGTAAAAGCAAAAATCGCTTTGTGGCTCTTCTTACAAAACCCGGCCTTTGGCTACAAAGAATAACCACAAGAGAACCCGACGACAGTCAGCTTGAAGTGGCAATTGCCTCGCTTAAAGCCGTTCTTACCGACAATAGGGAGGACGACAAATGGTAAAGCGCACCGTAGGCGAAACTCTCGCGGAAGCGATAAAGCTCTTAAAAAGCGCAAATATCGAAAACGCCGCCGAAGATGCTCGGGTGATTTTGAGCCATGTTTTAAATTGCGACAAATTGCACCTTACCGTAAACCGTGACGTCGAAGTCGGCGAAAATAAGCGCAAAGAATTTTTAGCTCTCATAGAAAAAAGAGCCGCGCATACCCCCGTGAGTTACCTTACCGGCACAAGGGAGTTTATGTCGATAGACTTTGATGTGTCGGAAAATGTGCTAATTCCAAGGCCCGACACGGAAATCCTTGTGGAGCGCGCCATAGAAGAAATTTCACAAAAACCTTTAAAAGTTCTCGATATGTGCACCGGCTCGGGCGCAATAGGCATATCCGTTGCGAAATATGCAAAAAATACATTCGTTACCTGTCTTGACATAAGCGAACCCGCCCTTGAAACAGCAAGGAGAAACGCAAAGAAAAATCGCGTGGACGATAGATGCTTCTTTGAAAATTTCGATGTTATGACCCCATATCACGGCGAATTTGACGTTTTGCTTTCAAACCCACCGTATATCCCCTCAAAAGATATTGCCGATTTGGAGAGCGACGTGAAAGACTTTGAGCCTAAAATCGCCCTTGATGGCGGATACGACGGTCTCGATTTTTACAGACAAATAGTGAAAAACGCGCCGTTATCCCTAAAGCGCGGCGGATTTGCCGCCTTTGAAACAGGTTGCGGCCTTGCGTGCGAACTTGAAAAAATTATGTCGGAAAATTTTGAAAATATCGAAATAATCCGCGACCTCTCGGGCATAGAAAGAGTGGTTTGCGGCTATTTAAAATAAGCGGAAGCCCCGCAAAACAAAGGAGAGAAAAATTATGAAAAGAGTACTCAGCATTGTTTTGGTTGCGCTTATGTACATGTCTTTTACGGCGTTTGCCGACGATTACGACTTGCTAAACGTGCAATATACCGGCTACGAAGCCAAAATGAATTTTTCATTTGACGTTACAAATCCCAAGGCACTCGCAAACATTATGCCCGCGGCAAACCATGCGGTAAACGTTGAACAAATGGTGGCAGAGCTTAAAAACACCGAACTTTACGGAACAGTGAAATTCAACTCAAACAAAGAGTTTTCGAAAATGCAAATTTCATATGAGTTGTTTTCTTCCGTTCCCCTTAAAATAAACAAAAATCTTAAATTAACGGGCGAATTTGTGTTCGGAATGTGGGTGGATTTGGACATTACAGACGACGTTCATCCCGTGTTTAACGTGATTTATGACACGCCGTTTTCCGATAAATACATCAATTTCAACTTTGCTTCCATGCTCGAAAAACAGGGCGTAAACCCCGCAGACGCGTTCTCACCCGTAAAATCTATGCTAACCCCCGAGAATATGGCAAAACAAAGCGCCGATTTTACGGAGATTATACGCAAAAATTCAAGCCTTACGGCAAGCGCTTCAAAAGTTAAAATCACCGCAAACCGCGAGCAGGCGGAAAAAATTGTTGCCGAGGTTTCGCAGTATTTAAAAGACTACATGTCCGAAAACAAAGATATTGAGCTTTTAACCGATGATACGGGCGTGGGCTATGTTTTCCCGTCGGCAAAAACCGTGGAAAAGTTTTTCAAAAAGCATAAAATCTTTGCCGATACCGCCTTTGAAATGGAGCTCGGCAAAACCAAAAGCGGCATGCTTTCGTCGCAAAAAATAAAAGTGAATTTTGAGGGAAATACCATGGAAATGGCAGGCGCCGCAGATGTTATGGAACCTCAAATTCTCGGCATTTCCGTTGCGGCGAATGCATCGTACAAAAACATAAACAAAAGCACAAAAATAGATTTTCCCGTTTTAACAAATGAAAATTCCGTAGATGCAGCATCGCTTTCCTACGATAATTACACGCCGGATTACGCCTGGGATACGGAAAACTGCTGGCACACCGAGCACGGCTATGTACGAGGTAGCGACTTCGTGGGAAAAGACGGAGCAGAGCTCTACTTACCCATTATGAACGCCGCAACCGACCTAAACGAATACGGCCACGATTATTCCGCGTCGAGATACGGCGACAGTATCACAGTTACCGATTTAACGGGCAATGAAAACTTTAATTCGGCATCTTTTACCGTGGGTAGCAAAACCTACACGATAGACGGCGTAAACTATGAGGCAAAATTGCCGGCGCTCTCTTCAAAAAAAGCAATCTATGTGTCTTTCGATGCGTTTGAAAAAGTTTTCGACGCAAAAATTACATACGCCGAAGTTTATCTTGAAACAAATTCCGTGAATATAGGTTTTAGCCGCCAAAGCCCCATGTGCCATCATACTGAGGAAGAACAAAATATGCATGATGATGACGATTATTACGAGGTAGAAGAGGAATTTTGCAATCATTATAACATTATAGATTTTTACGGCGAAATGCCGTATAACGGCATAGAATATATATCGCTTCGCGAATTGTCGGGTTATATTCTCTCAAACGAAAATAGCGAAATCACTTATGAAAACGGTACCGTTACCCTGCGCGACGGCACGGGATACGAAAAATTCGGCACCGCAGTATTTACTGCCGGAAGCCGAGAAATTTTAACGGACGGCAATGTTTTTACTGCCGACAATCCCGTTGTGGAATACGCCGACGTGATTTACATTGATAAAAGCGCGGCAAAGGCTGTTTTCGGATTTGACGAATACACCGACGAAAGACTTAATTATTACAGAAATTATGACGAGAACGGCAATTTTATGGGAGAATTTGCTGTAGATTACAGCGGCGTTGCCATAAGAAAAAATCCCGCTTGCCCTCACAGCGAAAAAGAACTCGCCGATTACGAAAAATGGTGGAAATAGGGCGCCGAAAATTAAAATTTAGGCAATATTATACTTGAAATATTATGTCATATATTGTATAATTAAGAAAGTTTGTAAGATTTTTTGCGCAACTTTGCGTTAGGAGGAAATAAAATGATAAAACTTGACTATTCAAAAGCTTTGAAATTCATCTCCGAAGAGGAAATGGAAAATATGAAAGCTATCACCGAGAATGCGGCTAAAACTCTCCACGAGGGCACAGGCGCCGGCAATGATTTTCTCGGCTGGGTTGATTTGCCCGAAAATTACGACAAAGAAGAATTTGCGCGCATAAAAGACTGCGCAAAGAGAATTCAAAATAATTCCGAAGTTTTGGTTGTTGTGGGAATTGGCGGTTCATACCTCGGCGCCCGCGCGGCAATCGAAATGCTTACAGGTTCTTTTTACAACCTTAAAGAAACAAAAACTCCGAAAATTTTGTTTGCCGGAAATTCCATAAGCTCCACTTACCTTGCAGAGCTTCTCGACTACCTTAAAGACAAAGACTTTTCGGTAAATATCATCTCAAAATCCGGCACAACCACAGAGCCCGCAATCGCTTTCAGAATGCTCCGCTCGCTCCTTATAGAAAAGTACGGCGAAGAGGAAGCAAAGGCAAGAATTTACGCCACAACAGATGCGAAGAAAGGCGCTCTTAAAGAATTTTCCGACAAAGAGGGTTACGAAACATTTGTTATTCCCGATGACGTAGGCGGAAGATTTTCGGTTCTCACAGCAGTTGGTCTTCTTCCCATCGCGGCTGCCGGAATTGACGTAGATGAGATTATGCGCGGTGCAAAAAGCGCTATGGAAGAGTACAAAAAACCGTTTGAAGAGAACATATGCTATCAGTATGCGGCTTTGAGAAACATATTAAACCGCAAGGGCAAAGATGTTGAAATAATGGTAAACTACGAGCCTGCCCTTATCTATTTCTCCGAGTGGTGGAAACAGCTCTTCGGCGAGAGCGAAGGAAAAGACAACAGAGGTATTTTCCCCGCATCTTGCAGTTTCTCTACCGACCTTCACTCAATGGGTCAGTTTATACAAGAGGGCTCAAGAATAATGTTCGAAACCGTGCTCAAAGTTGAAAAACCCGCACAGGATATCGAAGTTCCCTACGACGAGGCAAATGTGGATAAATTAAACTTCCTCGCTGGTAAAACCGTTGACTTTGTAAACACAAAGGCATTCCAAGGAACTTTACTTGCCCATACAGACGGCGACGTGCCCAACATCGTGGTTTCGCTCCCCGAAATAAACGAATTTACTTTCGGAAACCTCGTGTATTTCTTTGAAAAGGCTTGCGGTGTAAGCGGCTATATCTTGGGCGTAAACCCCTTCAATCAGCCCGGCGTTGAAGCATATAAGAAAAACATGTTCTCCCTTCTCGGAAAACCCGGCTATGAGGATATGAAAGCGGAGCTTGAAAAAAGACTTTAATCTCAACAATCACAGGGTGCCGCAAAAGCGGCGCCCTTTTTATGAATTTAAAATTGAGGATTTAAAATGGAACTTACAAACAGACTCAAACTCATTTCCGATTTAATACCCAAAGGCGCAATCCTTGCCGACATCGGCACAGACCACGCCTATCTTCCGGTTTATTGCCTTTTAAACGGCAAAATAAAATCGGCAATCGCAATGGATATAAACGAAGGCCCCCTTTCAAACGCCAAAGCTCATGCGGCAAAGTACGGTGTTTCAAAAAACGTGACTCTTCGCCTTTCCGACGGAATGAAAGAGCTTAAAAAAGGCGAGGCGTCGGTTGTGGTTATAGCAGGCATGGGCGGACTTTTGATTAAAAAAATCATTTCCGAAAGTCTTGAAAAAATAGACGAAAGCACACTCTTGATACTTCAGCCTCAACTTGCCAAAAGGGAACTCAGAGAGTATCTCTCGGCAAATAAAATAGGCATTACAGCCGAATATATCGTCAAAGAGGGGGATAAACTCTATACTGTAATTGTCGCCGCAAAAGGCGAAAATTTCGTTCTTTCCGAAAAAGAGGCTCTAATCGGCAAAAACGCCCGCATTACTTCCCCTAACCTCTACGGAGAGTATCTTGAAAAAAACATAAAAACCTTGAAAAAGATAGTTTGCGGAATTGAAAAATCCGAGAAAAAAGAGGGCCTTGAAAAGGCAAAAAGAGAACTTGAAATTTTTGAAAAGGAGCTTTTAAGCTATGAAAGTAAATGACATTTTTTCCGCAATAGATGCCGATTTTCCTTTTTCTTTGGCATTTGACGGCGACAACGTGGGGCTTATCGTCGGTGATAAAGATGCCGAAGTTAAAAAAATATTGCTCACGTGCGACGTGGACGAAGCTGTTGTCGATGAAGCCGTTTCTTGCGGTGCAAATCTCATAGTGAGCCACCACCCGCTTATGTTTTTTAAAACAAATCGCATCACCGAGGATACCCCCGAACAAAAAACTTTGCGAAAACTTGTGAAAAACGATGTAAATCTTATAAGTGCGCACACGAATTTAGATGCCGCAAACGGAGGCTTAAATGATTATATGGCAAGCCTTTTGGGGATAGAAAATACCGTCGTTATTCAGCCGGAGGACGAAAATTGCGGTTACGGAAGAATGGGGGATATTGCCCCCGTTACTTTAAAGGAGCTTACCGACAAGGTTATAAGCACATTTAGTGCTGACGGCGTGAGATATTGCGGTGACCTTGGAAAAATTGTGAGCAAAGCGGGCGTAAACACAGGCGGCGGAGCGGGCGCTCTCTACGATGCCGTAAACATGGGTTGCGATGTTTTCATAACCGGCGATATTAAATACAACGGCTACCGCGATGCAATAGAGCGCGGCATGTGCGTGATAGATATTATGCATTACGACAGCGAGCACATCGTTATGGACTTTTTTGAAACCTATTTCGCAAAAAAGCAAATAGGCGTTGAAACGATAAAGTCAAAGGCGAATGTAAACGTTGTGAAAACTTATGTGAAACAGGAGTAGACTATGCTTTATACAACATCATTTTCAAAACTTGTGGACGTTTTTCGAAAAATGCCGGGCGTGGGCAGTAAAAGCGCGGTGAGAATGGCATATCATATTTTGTCGCTTTCCGAAGAGGAAACCGCGGAAATAGTAAATGCCATTACCGATGCAAAGCAAAAAATTCACTATTGTTCCGTGTGTCAAAACATCACGGAAACCGACCCTTGCGAAATTTGCTCAAATCCCAGGCGCGACCAAACAGTGCTTTGTGTTATGGATAAGCCCAAAGACGTTATCGCCCTTGAAAAAACGCGCGAGTATTTCGGCCTTTACCATGTTCTTCACGGCTCAATTTCGCCAATGGACGGCGTAAGCCCCGACGACCTTAAGATAAAAGAGCTTTTGGAGCGCGTGTCAAACGGCAATTTTTCGGAAATTATTATGGCAAATAACCCCAGCATAGAGGGCGAGGCCACCGCAATGTATATCTCCAAACTTTTAAAGCCTTTCGGAGTAAAGGTGAGCCGCATTGCCTACGGCGTTCCCGTGGGCGGCGATTTGGAATATGCCGACCAGGTAACTCTCGCAAAGGCAATTGAGGGCAGGCGCGAAATATAGCCCCCCCGAGTTAAAATACATTTTACACAAAATTAAGATAAAAATGATAGTGAATTTTACATCTTCTTGGTTATAATAGAAACATACCAATGTTAAAATTCGGAGGATTATCTATGGACTTTTTCAGTATTTTGTCGCTTTTGGGCGGACTCGCGCTCTTCCTTTACGGAATGGACGTTATGGGCGACAGCCTTAAAAAGCTCGCCGGAAGACGTCTCGAAACAGTGCTTTCAAATCTCACGTCAAATCGTTTTAAAGGCTTTATGCTCGGATTTTTCGTTACCGCGGTAATTCAGTCGTCATCTGCCACAACGGTAATGCTTGTGGGTTTTGTAAACTCGGGCATTATGAAGTTCGGTCAAACTCTCGGCA
>CAZSIY010000046.1:0-9189 GCA_964606825.1 uncultured Oscillospiraceae bacterium
GTGCTGTCTTGTGCCGAAAAACTCGCCGCAGCCGCGCATTTCAAGGTCTTTTTGAGCAATTTCAAAACCATTTGACGATGCGCACATGATATTCATGCGTTCGCGGCTTTCCGGAGTATTTTGTTCCGAAACAAGTATGCAATAAGACTTGTCGCCGCCGCGACCTACCCTACCTCGTAGCTGATGAAGCTGAGAAAGGCCGAAACGCTCTGCGTTCTCGATTACAATTACGGTGGCATTGGGAATGTCTATTCCCACTTCGATTACGGTAGTGGAAACCAAAACATCGGCATTTTTGCTTTTAAACCTTGCCATAATGGCATCTTTTTCATCTGCTGACATTTTACCGTGCAAAAGAGAAACACGGTCGGCGCCGAAAATCTCACACATTTTTTCATACACTGTGGTGCTTGATTTTAAATTGAGCTTTTCGGACTCTTCAACGAGCGGGCAAACCACAAAGCATTGATTGCCGTTTGATATTTGCTTTTTCATAAATTCATACACTCTTTGGTGCATGTCAAATCCCACGCAATAGGTATCTACCGGCTTTCTGCCGCCGGGAAGCGACGAGATAACCGAAACGTCAAGGTCACCGTAAAGCATAAGAGAAAGAGTTCTGGGAATAGGCGTGGCGCTCATTACGAGAACATGGGGATATTTTTTGCCGTGAGTAAGCCTCGAACGCTGCATAACGCCAAATCTGTGCTGTTCATCGGTAATGCAAAGACCTAAATTTTCAAATTTCACCTTATCTTCTATAAGGCTGTGGGTTCCTATTGCCACATCATACTCACCGAAAGACAAGCTGCTTAGTACTTCCGATTTGTTTTTGACGGATTTTGTAAGCAGGCACACTTTTATGCCGTGGTTTTTAAAAAATCTTTCAAACGCCTCAAAATGCTGAAACGCCAAAATTTCCGTAGGCGCCATAAGTGCCGTTTGATAGCCGTTTTTTGCCATGATATACGCGGCGCAAGCCGCAACGACCGTTTTTCCGCTGCCAACGTCGCCTTGAACAAGTCGGTTCATGGGTTTTCCGCTCAAAAAATCGGCGCATATGTCGTTTACCGTGCTTTTTTGGTCGCCGGTGAGTATATACGGCAGAGAATTTGAAAATTCGCGCACACATTTTACATCTTCAATTTTTACGTTTGTCTTAATATCACCCAATGACCTTAAACGCATAAGCGCAATTGAAAGGACAAAGAGCTCTTCAAAAGCAAGGCGCCTGTGAGCGTTTTCCACTTCGTCGAAACTTGCTGGATTATGCATGGCTCGCACTGCGGCATCTTTGGTGAGCAAATTATACTTTTGACGCACGTTTTCGGGCATTGCATCGTGTAGCAACGGACATTTTTTCAAAGCCTCTCCCGTAAATTTTCGAAAATCTTTTTGCGTAAGGCCCGCCGTCAAAGAATACACCGGCATTATACATCCTGTTTCGCAAAGATTTTTGGCATTTTCCGCAACTTTTAAATCCATTTCATATCTTCCGTTCTCAAAAGATACATTGCCGAAAAATACGTATTTTTCTCCCGTGCGCAAATTGCTTTTGTTAAAGGGTGAAGAAAACCATTTAACCGTCATTTCGTTGACGCCGTCGGAGACTCGTGCAATGTAAAGAGATATGTTTTTTTTGAGTTTTCTCTCGGTTACATTTCGCACAAGAGCCGCCACTATGCAACAGCTTCCATTTCGTGGAGCGGCGGAAATGGCGTAAAATTTTGTTCTGTCCTCATAATCTCTCGGAAAAGCGTGTAAAAGATCCCAAATGGTGTATATTCCGAGTTTGGCAAAAAGAGCTGACTTTTTCTCGCCAACTCCCTTTAATACTCTGAGGTCTGAATTTATAAGTGATACATATTCGTTAAAATCCATACCTCACCCGCCTTATTCAACTGAAATCATGTAATAATAAACCGGTTGACCGCCGAAGTGCATGCAAATGTCACACTCGCCGTATTTTTCTTCAATTTTTTCGGCAAGACGCTCGGCGCTTTCTTCATCTACTCCTTCGCCGTAGAAAAGAGATATAACTGCGCTGTCATCATCTACCATTTTGTCCAAAAGTTTTATAACCGAAGTTTCCACGCTCTCGTCTACGCAAGCGATTTTTCCCTCAAGCATTCCCAAAATGTCGTCGGGTTTTATTACGTTTCCGTCAATTACGGTGTCTCTTACGGCGTAAGTTACAAGTGCGCTTTTCACTTCGTCCAAAACATCGGTCATTGCCTCAAAGTTATCCTCGGGGCTCTCGTCCTCGTCAAATGCCAAAATGACGCTCATTGCTTGAGTAATACTTTTGGTGCTTACCACAAAAACATTTTTGTTTGAAAGCTCAGCTGCCTGTTCGGAAGCCATTATAATATTCTTGTTGTTAGGGAACACATAGATGTTTTCCGCATTAATTGATTCAACGGCGCTTAGAATATCGTCGGTGCTGGGATTCATTGTTTGGCCCCCTTTAATTACACAGTCAACGCCGAGCTGTTTGAAAGTTTCTTCAATTCCTTCACCGGCGGCAACACTTACAAAGCCGTACTTTTTCGGCGGCTTTTTCTCAAATTCAACGATTTTATTGGAAGCGGGAGCGCTTGTTTCCTCAACCAATTTGCTATGTTGCAACTTCATATTTTCTATTTTCACGCTGTACAATTCGCCGAGTTTTAAAGCCTGGCCAAGCACGTAGTCGGGGTTGTTTGTGTGAATGTGAATTTTAATAACTTCCTCATCATCTACCACAACCATGCTGTCCCCCATGGCTTCAAGTTTTAATTTAAGTTCAAACGCATCGGTGTTTTTGTCAAATTTATCTATAATACATTCAGTGCAATATTGATATTTTAAATTCTCAACCTCTACCGAAGCCGCGGGTGAAACTGCCTTTTCGCGGGCATCGACACGTTTTGTCGTTTCGCCTTTGGTGATAAATTCAAGGGCGCCCTCCACAAGATACATAAGCCCCCGGCCCCCGGAGTCTACAACACCGGCTTCTTTTAATTGAGGAAGCATTTCCGGAGTTTTGGAAAGAGCATCACAACCCGCTTTGTATATCACATTAATATAATCGCCAACGTCGTCAAAGTCGTTTACATACTCGCGGGCGCACTCGCCCATTACGCGAGCAACGGTGAGAATCGTACCCTCGGTAGGCTTCATTACGGCTTTATATGCCGATTTTGCCGCATTTGTAAATATTGTTTCAACGAGCGCGCAGTCTACCGCACCGCAGTTTGCAAGTGCTTTTTGCGCACCTCTTAAAAGCTGTGATAATATAACGCCCGAGTTTCCGCGAGCGCCGCGAAGAGCCGCGTTTGCCACTGTTTTCATAAGATTCGGAATGTCTTTATCTTCACTTTGCAAAACGGCATTTTCGCATGCGTCCATTGTCATGGACATGTTGGTGCCCGTGTCGCCGTCCGGCACGGGAAAAACATTCATATTATCAACTTCCTGCCTGTGGTTTGAAAGATTTGCCGCGGCGGAAATTATAATATTTTTTACAGCATCGCAATTCAGTTCACGTATCAAAGAAGTCACCCCTTTACGCTTTTACCGTGAGGCCTTCTGTTCTGAAGCCCTCTACATAAACGCTCACATTTTCAACATCGAGCCCGGTCATTTTGTTCACCTGGTACTTGACATTACTTATAATACTTTCGCAAACTACATTAATATTAACGCCGTATTCAACGATTATATGCATGTCGAGCGACACTTTTTTCTCGGATACGGTAACTTTTATGCCTTTTGTAAGGCTTTCTTTTTTTAAGAGACTTGCAAATTCATCTGATTTTGAACGGTATGCCATACCTACCACGCCGTAGCAACCGGTGGCAATATAACCCGCAATTTTCGCTATTACGTCCGTTTCGATAATTATTGAGCCTTTAGCCAGATCAAATCCCGCATTGTTTGCCAATTCAATCATTCCCTTCGAAAAATATATAATAACCTACATAACTTTTATACTGTCTATGATGACATTTTAACACTTTTGGCTCTAAATGTAAAGAGATTTGATTTAATTTTCAATAATTTACAAAAAAATCGGGTTTTTGCCGCATTAAATTCACTACGCGGACAAAACCCGATTTAAAATTATTTACATTTCTTCAAAAGATACTACTTGACTTTCGAAATCTTTTACAATGTGTATGTGATATCCGAATTTCATGAGAACGTCGCCGCTGTAAACCTTGCCGTCACTGCATTTGTAGAGCTTTTCGCCGTTTAAATTTTTGAGTCTTACGCATTTTCTCATGTCGTTTGCCTTCACAAGTGACATGTAGGCAAAAAGCATTGCTTTGGATTTATCTTCGGACACAAATTCCCAAGCGGTAAGCGTATTTGAAAATGCCGAGTTTAATCTATAAAAATCCGCATTGTGCAAAAACTCCTCATTTTCGTGATACTTTATAATTTGTTCCTTTGTCATTTTCTTTTCTTCATCGGTGAGTTTTCCGAGATCGAGCTCAT
This sequence comes from uncultured Oscillospiraceae bacterium, assembly GCA_964606825.1. Classification (GTDB taxonomy): domain Bacteria; phylum Bacillota; class Clostridia; order UMGS1810; family UMGS1810; genus CAKSIN01. The sequence goes on from CAZSIY010000046.1 coordinate 4,483, forward strand.
AACCGAGCTGCCCCGGCATTGCAACGTTAAAACGAGTCATATAAGGCGTTACTCGGTTGCATTGGTGGTTGGGAACAGCGCTCACGTGGCAACCCATTGCGCTGAAAGGATAAACATAGCTTGTACCCTCTTGTATTCTGAGGCGTTCAATCGCATCGGAACAGTCGCTCGTCCAAATTTGAGGCGAATAGTAAAGCATTGCGGGGTCAAAACGTCCGCCGCCGCCCGCACAACCCTCAAAAAGAACATCGGGGAACATCGTGGTAACGGTTTCCAAAATATCGTAAAGGTTGAGCATATACCTATGGCCCTGCTCGCTTTGACGTTCGGAGCTAAGATATATCGAACCGAGGTCGGTAATATATCTGTTCATATCCCATTTTACATAGGAAATATTTGCCTCGGTGAGGTTTTTGATGAGGAACCCTTTTATAAATTCGCAAACTTCGGGATTTGCAAGGTCAAGCACAAACTGATGTCTGCTCTCGTTCCTTACTCTGTCTTTAACATGTATGCACCAGTCGGGGTGTGCTCTGTACAGGTCGCTGTCGGGCGATACCATTTCAGGTTCAAACCAAAGGCCGAACTTCATGCCGAGGGCATTTATCTTTTCCGCAAGGCCGCTTATGCCCGCGGGAAGTTTGTTTTTATCGGGGTACCAATCTCCCAAAGAGCTGTTGTCTAAATTTCTCTTTCCGAACCAACCGTCATCGAGAACCATGAGCTCAACGCCGAGCTCTTTTGCGGTTTTTGCGATTTCAACGATTTTTTCTTCGTCAAAGTCGAAATATGTTGCCTCCCAGTTGTTGATAAGCACCGGACGAGTAGTATCGCGATATTTACCGCGGCAAAGCCTTGTTCTGTACAACTTGTGATACGTGCGCGACATGTCTCCGAAACCATTTGCCGAATAAACGCTCACAACTTCGGGTGTTTGGAATGTTTCGCCACTATTTAACACCCAACCGAAATCAAAATCGTTAATTCCCATTAAAATTCTTGTATTTTCGGTATATGTGCCCTCAATTTTAGCAAGGAAGTTACCGCTGTATACCAGACTGAAACCGTACACATCGCCGTTATCTTCGTCAGCGTTTTTAGATGCTACCGCAATAAATGGATTTGACAAGTGACTGCTTGCATTCCGCTTGCTGTCTATGCATATTGCTCCGTGAGCAACGGGAACTCTTTCGAGCTGTCGTTCATATGCCCATCTTCCGCGAAGATGAACCACGTCGTAATCGTTACCTTCCAAATCAAATCCGCAGCTCAGTGCCGACAAAATTTTAATACTTTGTGAGCCGCCATTTTCAAATTTCACGCTTCTTGCAACGGCATCAAGCTCGGCAAAAACAGTGTAGTAAAGATACGCTTTAAGTCCGGTGAGGCTGTCGGCAAGCTCAATTGTAAGAGTTTCTGCCTCGTCGTCACTTTCGGCATATGTTGCAGGAAGACCGCAAAACGCGGGTTTGCCCTTGGCGATAGTATGGCCCGCATACTCAAAATTCGTTAAACGGCTTCCGTTTTCATAAAGAGCATGAAAAGCCGGCGTTTTCAAATCAGTATTGCCGTATATGGGATATTCAAGACGAACAGAGTCGGCTGAAAATTCATTTTCAAATTCGGCATTTACAGCACTGTGTGCAAAAACGTTAAATTCAAAGTCAATACCCTCGGTATTGGCAATTTTTTTGCCATAGTACATGTGGAAGAGTTTCTTATTTTCCACAAGACCTATTATGTAGCTGGAATTTGGTGTTGAAAGGTGAAACAAACCTTTCTTTTCGTCAAAAATAACAGACATGTTTTTACCTCCGTAAATTTATTTTATGGTGTTTATATCATAAGGCGTTGCCTGATATACATAGTAGTTGAGCCAGTTGCAAAACAGCAAGTTCGCATGCGCGCGCCATGTTGCCACGGGATTTTTTAATGGGTTGTTATCTTCAAAATAATTAACCGGTATATCTATATCTTTTCCGGCATTTATATCTCTTTCATATTCGAGTTTTAAGGTGTCGTGGTCGTACTCGCCGTGACCGGTTATAAAAATTTGCTTTTTATCGCGACTTACTGCAATATACACGCCCGCCTCTTTTGAAGAAGCTATAATTTCAAGTTCTTTTACCTTTTTTATATCCTCTGCGCGCACAGTTGAATATCTTGAATGAGGCGCCCAAAACACGTCGTCAAACCCGCGAACTAGCATGGTATTTTTTCTGTGAACCTTGTGGCGATACACGCCGAACAGTTTTTTGTCGAGAGGATATTTTTCTATTCCGTAGTGGTAGTAAAGACCCGCCATTGCCGCCCAACAAATATGAATTGTGCTGGTGACGTTGTTTTTTGTCCATTCCATAATCGTTTTAAGTTCTTCCCAGTAGTCAACATCGGCAAAGTCGAGCCTTTCCACCGGCGCACCGGTGATTATCATACCGTCGTACTTTTTGTCTTTCACGTCGTCAAAGCACTTGTAAAAACTGTTTAAATGGTCTATACTTGTATTTTTTTCGCTGTGGCTTGATGGACGTAAAAGTTCAAGCTCCACCTGGAGCGGAGTATTTCCCAAAAGCCGTATAAGCTGGGTTTCGGTAACGATTTTCGTGGGCATTATATTTAAAACTGCTATTTTAAGCGGCCTTATGTCTTGCTTTAAAGCGCGTTTTTCGGTTATGCAAAATATGTTCTCCCCCACCAAAATGTTGTTTGCAGGGAGATTTGAAGGTATTTTTATAGGCAATTTATTTTCCTCCTAAAGCAAAATCATCGCAAAATGAACCATTATTGGTATGGTAACAAGCGAAAGAAGCGTTGTTGCAGATGAAATTTGCGAAGCGTATGCCGCGTTCATGTTGTATTTTTCAGCAAAAAGCGCCACAATTGCCGCAGTTGGGCAAGATGCACTTATAAGCACGGCAACAGCCATCGTTTTGTTTGCGCCGACAAGTTTAAAAAGAACAATTGCTATTATCGGGAATATTATAAGCCTTAAAAGCGCCACGGCATAGATGTTTACGTTCTTTAAAAGCTCCGACACTTTGCTTCTTGCCAAAAAACTGCCCAAAAGGAACATAGCAAGTGGAGTGTTTAACCCCGCAACATATTCCACGGCTTTTCCCGCAACGTTCGGGAGCTTTATTTGAAGGAGATACAATAAAATCGCCAAAGCGGTTCCTATTATTCCCGCGTTTAAAACGAGGTTTTTTATGTTAAAGCCGCCTTTTGTGCCCGAATAGTTATAAAGGCCGTGTGTCCAAGCAAAGCAGTTGAACACGGCAAGATAAGCCGAACCGTAGAAAACGCCGTCGTTTCCGAGAGCCGCGCTCAAAATCGGTATTGCCATAAATCCGCAATTGGAATATATGGCGCCGGCTGTGTTTATTTTTCTTGTTTCGTCATTTTTAACGGGCATAAAATACAGCTTAGATACAAAAATCATAACAACGTGCAAAGCAATACTCATTAAAAAAGCTATTCCGAGTCTTTTTAAAGATGTAACGTCAAGCTCGGTTTGATAAGCATTTATAAGCACGCATGGAGTGACAATATTTAAAAGTATGTCCGACATATTTGCCGCACCGGCTTTGGATATCATTTTGCATTTTGAAAGAATGTATCCGAGAATTATGAGGATAAACATTACAGACACTTGCGTAACAACAGTTTGAGTAATTTCGTTCATGTATTTACCTCCGTTCCTAAAGATGTTAATCGCACTGATTAAAAGGCTTTTTGTTCCTCGCACTTCAAATTTCACAACCAGTGAGTAATTCAGCTGAAATCATCTTCAATGAGTTATTATAGCATTTTGTGTAATTTAAGTCAAGATGCGAAAGTAATAAAATTGATGAGTATATTGCATTTAATTACAGTGGTGCCTCTTATTAAACGCAAAAAACAGCGACCGCATTTACGCAGTCACTGTTTTGAAACAATTTATTTTTCTTCGTATTTTTCTTCGTCGCTTATTTTCTGAATTTTAGGACAAAGCGGTTTTAAATTTTCAAGGCTGTCTACCGAGATAAATCTGCAATAGTCAATGAGTTCGTTTGTTTCAATATCAAACTGTGCATAGTTTTCATAACCTCTTGTTTCATAAATCTCGGTGGCTATAATTTTATCGTTTTTAAATGCGGCAACGATTACACACCCGTCAAAATAAAAATTAGTTTTCAAAGTGACAGATGCATCTTCAATGTCTTCGTTATTTTGAGTGTGTTTAAATCCACCGTATTATAATTTTTTGAGTCACACAATCTTATATAGCTTACATTCTCCCAAGGAACTGTGTTGCCTTTATCATCAAAAATTTCGAATTTAAGGCTTCCCGGCTGAAAATTAACATAGCCTTTGTTTGACAAAGTTTCACCGTTTACTTTTACGGTATATTTGTCTACATTGGTGTCATCATCGGCGCCGAAAATTTCAACACTGAATTTACGTGGCGGCGCGTACTCACATTCAAAAGCTATTTCGATATCGGCTGCCGGCATTTCAAACTTCAATGTCTCAAGAGATATTTGAGTCTTTATACCATTCAGCCAATAGTACACGCTTTTAAGCATGTAGTTACTGTTCTTTTTATTGGCGGTAAGGGTAACGGTTTCACCCTCGGCATAGCTTGTGTCATTCGTTTATTGCGGTGGAATTGAAAAAATTTTGAAAGAAACGGCAATTTGAGATATTGTTAAAACGATAATATATATG
>CAZSIY010000047.1:0-9147 GCA_964606825.1 uncultured Oscillospiraceae bacterium
CAAGTTGGTAAGGCACCGGATTCTGATTCCGGCATTTCGGAGGTTCGAGTCCTTCCAGCCCAGCCAATGAGAAGCACTTGCGAAATGCAGGTGCTTTTTTGATTAATACAAGAGAAAAAGGAGAAAATTATGTCTGTTTTTAAAGAATTTAAGGAATTTGCATTTAAAGGAAACGTGTTCGACATGGCAGTCGGCGTAATTATAGGTTCTGCATTCGGAAAGATTGTAACTTCCGTTGTAAGCGACCTTTTAATGCCGATATTCAGCAGTATAACCGCCGGAATACAATTTACCGATTTTAAAATTCCGCTTAGAGGCGACAGCTGTATTATGATAGGCAATTTTATTCAAAACGTGGTTGACTTCTTGATAATCGCGGTTTCGATTTTTATGTTCGTAAAATTCGCAAATCACTTTAAGGCTAAAGAAGAGCCCAAAAAGGAAGAAGTACAAGGCCCGTCGTCGGAAGAACTTTTGGCGGAAATCAGGGATCTTTTGAAAGAGAAGGAAGAAAAATAGTTATAGCTATTATCCCCTCTGTCAGCTAACGCTGATAGCTTCCATTTAGGCAAGGGAGGAGCCTTATGTAAGCGCAGTTTTATCGCATTGTCAAAGATTTTCTTATGGTGCTGAAAAACATACAAACGAGGAGTGCACTTTTGGCACCACGAGGCTCCCTTGTGTAAATATGCTGGCATGAAGTGACTGAGGGATTGTATAACTTCCGTTAAAAGATATCCCTATTAATAATCGAAGCGCTCACCACATCAAACCGAAAAAACCCCCGCGAAGACACTCGCGAGGGCAATTTTACTGTAATTTTAAATTACAAATGACTGTTTATAATCGAAGAAAGGTTTTCCAAAGCAATTCCCGTGCCATTTGCAACGCAAGAAACGGCATCATTTGCGATATTTACCGGAATACCCGTATTTTTCTCCACAAGTTTATCAAGTCCTTTTAAAAGCGCGCCACCGCCGGTAAAGAGGATACCGTTTTTCATAATATCACCCAAAAGTTCGGGCGGGGTTCTCTCAAGAACGCCTTTTACGCCGTTTACGATATCGGCGGTAGGTTCGGCAAGGGCGCTTCTCATTTCGTCGGAAGACACGCGCACTGACACCGGCATGCCCGTTTGCAGGCTTCTGCCCTTAACATCGGTAAACGTGGTTTCGCCCATATCAAAGCAACAGCCGATTGTTTTTTTAACGATTTCCGCGGTGCTTTCGCCAAGGGTAACATTATGCGCTTTTTTTATATAACGTATTATAGCCTGGTCAAATTCATCTCCGGCAACTTTTATTGAGTCGTGCACCACTATGCCGTTTAGCGATATAACGGCAATATCACACGTTCCACCGCCGATATCCACAACCATTGTACCCGTGGGTTTGCTTATGTCAACGCCCGCGCCGAGAGCCGCGGCGAGAGGTTCTTCTATTAGATACGCTTTTTTTGCTCCTGCGTTTGTTGTAGCATCTATTACGGACTTTTTTTCTACTTCAGACACGATACTCGGCACGCAAACAACCACTTTAGGCTTAAAAATTGAGCGCGTGCAAACTTTTTGAAGGAGATCCTTGATCATTATCTCGGTTGTTACATAATCGGATATTACACCCGCTTTTAAAGGGCGTATTGCCACAATGTTTGCCGGCGTTCTTCCAATCATTTTTTGAGCGCTTGAACCTACGTTCAATACTTTTTTTGTGTTTGTATCTATTGCAACGACACTTGGCTCGTTTAATACAATACCTTTGCCTTTTACGTATACTAAAATTGTAGCAGTGCCGAGATCTATTCCTATTTCTTGTGATTTCCAAAAGGGCATGTGTTCTCCTCCTGTCGTGTTGGATTTTGGGTATGTGTGACAATTTTTCGGTGAGTTGGCGTGGGGGTGCTAATTGGTGAGGATGTTTGATAGGGATAGATGTGCAATCCCTCAGTCACCTATCGGCGACAGCTCCCTTTACCATAAGGAGAGCCTTGCGACACCGGCGGTGCAATTCTCATTATCAGTTATATTTTGCCACAGCGAAATCTTATGCGAAACGATAGAAACACGCTTACAAAAGGCTCTCTTGTGTAAAGGGGCGCTGATTGCCGGCGGCAATCGTTTAGCGCCGACCGAGGCGAGAGCCGAGACCTGCCAGTGAAACTGACTGAGTGATTGTATAATAAATCCGAGCATACACAAATTCGCCATAATTATCCACTTTTATTCTAACTACATTTTAGCACATTTATTCTTATTTGTAAAGTATTTTTTGAGTGTGTAATGTGGGTGGTGAGCAAAGCCCTCCCACATTGAGTGGAAGGCTTTGCTTCGCCTCATTTGAAACAGTTTCAAATAGGATAAGGCGAACAATCCCTCAGTCACTTCGTGACAGCTCGCTTTAAGCAAGGGAGCCTTATGAAATGGGCAGTTTTATAGCATTGTCATAAATTTTCGCAGTGATTAAACTTAAATGCCAATGAGGACTGCGCTTTTGGTGCCGCAAGGCTTCCCCTTGAGGGGAAGCTGTCACGAAGTGACTGATGAGGTGTTAATATAATTAACACAAAGTTTTTTATCTTTCCCCAATAGAACCGGGGTTTATTTTCACGTCAAAAAACACCAAAACGAAAAGAAGCGCGGCAAAGCCACGCTTCTTTTTCTTTATTAAGTCAAAGACTGAGAATTATTAGTCTATATCAGCTATTTCAGCATCTACATCTTCAACTACTGCATCTTCCTCAACGGGAGCTACAACTTCTTCAACAACAGGAGCTGCGTTGAATGTATCAACAGTAGCCTGGCTCTTTCCACCTGTAATAACAGCTGTTGTTGCGCCATCAACTTTACCGTCATCCTTAACAGCAACTCTTGTATTGAATGAGTAGATATCAACAACTTCGTCGTCAACTACTCTTACGAATACCATTGTTGCTTCAGCCTTGTTGTTCTCATCTACAGTGTAGTAATCAGTGTCGTTACCACCCATGAAGTCTCCTTCAACGATTTCGATATTTCTCTTGTTAGCATCGTTGTAGGTGTACTTGTTAGCAGCGGAACCAACAGTGATTTCGATTGCGTTCCTCTTACCAGCAACGAGCTCGAGGTTTTCACCCTTAGTTTTGCTGTCTCTCTTTGTGTTAGCGATGTAACCATAGTAGAATGTGTTATCTTCGCTGAACTGTTTGAGAGTAGTATCGTTGAGTGTGAGGAGACCACTGTTGTTGATCTGACCGAGTACAGCATATTTGTTTACAATGCCGTCAGCGCTTGCTGTGAACATGATAACGTCACCAACACCGAGTTCTGAAGGCTCAACAGAAGCTGTATTTTTGATGATATCGGAATCATCATTGAAGATTACAGTGCCTTCTTCGCCGTCCTGTACATAGTTTACAGTAACGATGTCTTCACCGTCATTCTTACCAAGTTTAACCTTAGTAACAACAGCAAAACCGTTGTCGTCGGAGAGCTGACCAGCATCTTCAGTGATAACAAGTGCTACATACTCACCGTCTTTATCTTTGAAACCAAAACCGCCGTATACGCCTTCATCAACGAGAGCGCTGATGTCTGTTGTGTATACGCTGTCTACGTTAGCATCGATGTTGTAGATAACAGCATCGTCTTCGATAGACATACCGTCGATTTTCTGAGTAGCAAGTTTGTACTCGCTGTTTGCAGAGATAGATTTGATTGTACCTTCTGCTTTTTCAAGAGCTTTGATCTTGCCGGCAGAATTTGTCTTAAATGTTACAAATCTGTACGGATTTGCCTTTTCTGCAGCAGTAAGGTCTTTGAAGAGCTGATTTTTATTGTTGCTGCTGATGTTAAGTTTGGTTGTTGTAACAACATCATTATCAACACCAGAAGTTGCGGTGAACTTCTTGTTAGCATCATCAGTTAAGGTGTAGCTTACAACACCATCTTTAGCTGTGAGGAGCTTAACTTCCCATGTTGTTGAGAAAGAAGAAGTAGACTCGCCAGCTTCGAGAATGTAAGCATAGTTACCTTTTGCGGATGTTCCTTCGAAGTCTACGATCTTACCGGTCATACCGATGAAGAAAGTACCTTCGTCTTCGTTTTCTACATCAACGCCATTAGCGAGATCGTATTCAACGTTGTTAATCCAAACAGTCTTACCGTCTGTTGAGATTTCATCAACAGTACCTGTTACAGCAGCTGTTGTAAGTTTGATAATCTTGATATAGTTGAAGCTTCTGAGCTTGTTGTTGTTATCTGTGTAGTAAGCAACAACATCATCTTCAGCGAAGTCTTCAAGTGAAAGTGCGTTGCCGTTTTCGTCAACGATTACATACTGAATGCTGTCATCGTCGTAATCGAATTTGATTGTGCCGGCTGTAACTTCGAGTCTGTCTCTGTCAACTTCAACAGATTTAACTCTTGAAGATACATAGCTGAGAGCTACGATTGTATCATAGTAGCTGTCGCCTGTGTTCTCGATGAATGTGAGCTGAACATCAGCATCATCGATGAATTTGCCGGTATTATCAACAAAGCCGAGACTCTTACCGATAGCTTCCAAAGAAGTATATTTGTTAGCCTCAACAGCTTCGTTCAATTCAATGTTAACACCGTCTTTATCAAGTTTGATTTTCTTTGTATTCTTGTTGTCTACAAAGTACTGGATTGTGCCGTTTTCGCTGTTCTTGTAGTCGATGTCATCAGAGTTGATAACAAGGCTTTCACCCATTGTTGAGGGAACAACAGCGAGAACATAGTATTTGCCATTCTCTTTGAGAACATAAGCATCTACATACTGGTTCTTGTAATCCTGGATGTTAGACTCGTTGATGAAGAGGTCGGGGCCATTGCCAGCAGCATAAACTTTGTTGTAACCATCAGAAGTTTTAACGCCGTCAGGAGCATAACCGAACTCGAAGTCATCAGAAGACTCTTTAAGCTCGAAAGTAACTTTGTCTTCACCGGAGATCTTAGCGCCTACAACACCTGTAGCGATGTAAACGTCGATATCTGTGAGAAGAGTTTTGTACTCTCTGTCTTTTTTACCATCGAGAACTTCCCAAGAAGCATCTGTACCGTAAGAAGTCTGATCCATCATAGGAGTTGTGAGCGCGTTGTATACGAGCTGAGCAACTGTCTTTCTGGGAGCTTCTACTGTAGCTTTAACGCCTTTTGTGATACCATACTGGTTAGCAACTACGAGGTAACCTGTGGGGTAACCGCCTTTGTTAGCAGCCATGGGCTCGAAACCTAAAGCGCAAACGAGCATCTTAACAGCCTGCTCATATGTTACCTTATCTTCGGGACCGAAGTTACCGTCACCGTAACCATTGATGATACCGTTCTGAGTAGCGAGGTTGATGTAACCTGCTGCCCAATGATCTGCAGCAACATCTACGAAAGCTGTAACGCCTTTTGCGCCTTCTGCTGCATTTTCAAGTCCTTTAGCACGGCATACAATAGCAGCGAATTCTGCTCTTGTGATGGTGTTATCGGGATTGAAGTTTCCTAAGTCATCGCCTTTGATTATGTTCAAAGCCGACAACAGTTCTACTGCACCTGCGTAGTCAGCATCTGCATCGACGTCGTTGTAGCTTGCGAAAGCAACTACTGAGAGCATCATTGAGAATGCGAGCACGAGTGCGAGCACCTTTTTGAGATTTTTCATAATTCTCAAATCCTCCTTAATAAATTTTTTTGAAAGAGATTGACTTGTTTTTAGGTGCAAGCCGTATCTCTTTCATATACTGCATGCACACCGTCAAGGAATGCCTTGACCTTGGACTGATTATAGCATTTGAAAATGCTTATAGTCAATGCCGCTTTTATTGTTGTAACAAAACTGTAAAAATAGGGTAATCTATGTCACAATTTTGCTATAACCAAGGTTGATTTTTGAGGCAAAAGCCTCTTTTGCAAAAGTCTATATAAGGCAGGCGGAAAGTTAATTTGCCGCCGCTTTTATGAAGTCGCGGAAGAGAGGATGAGCGCGATTTGGGCGAGACTTGAATTCCGGGTGGAACTGAACGCCGACAAACCACTTGTGATCTGTAATTTCAACCATTTCCACGAGTCTGCCGTCGGGAGAAACACCGGCAACGGAAAGACCTGCTTTTGTAAGCTGTTCTTTAAAATCGTTGTTATATTCAAATCGATGTCTGTGTCTTTCATGAATGAGCTTTTCGTTATATATATCTATGCAACGAGTGCCCTCTTTAAGCTCGCAGGGATATCTTCCGAGGCGCATTGTGCCGCCCATATCTTCAATGTTTTTCTGATCGGGCATGATATGGATAACGGGGTGAGATGTATTCGGGTCAAGCTCGGTGCTGTTTGCATCGGCAAAACCCAAAACATTTCTTGCGTACTCTATAACGGTAATTTGCATACCGAGGCAAATGCCGAAATACGGAACATTATTTTCACGAGCGTATTTTGCGGCGGAAATCATACCTTCTATACCGCGGTCGCCAAAGCCTCCGGGCACTATGATACCGTTGCAATCGGCAAAAATTTCTTTTGCGGTATCGTCGTTTAAGGTTTCGGAGTCTACCCATTTGATTTCAACTTCGGCATCGTTTTCTATGCCGCCGTGTTTAAGCGACTCTACGACGCTTATATAGGCATCGTGGAGAGAAACATATTTACCCACGAGGGCAATTTTAACCTTTTTGGAGAGGTTTAACGAATGTTTAACCATAGCTGTCCACTCGGTGAGATCCGGCTTTGTATCGGGGAGACCGAGTCTTTTGCAAACGGCGTTTGCAAGCCCTGCATCTTCAAGCATAAGCGGAACTTCATAGAGAACGGAAGCGTCCATATTTTCTATAACGCACTCGGGCGCAATATTACAGAAAAGCGCGGTTTTACGCTTGAAATCTTCTTCAAGGGGTTTTTCGGTACGGCAGACAACCACGTCGGGTTGGATACCATAGCCGAGAAGCTCTTTTACGCTATGCTGAGTGGGTTTACTCTTTTGTTCACCGCTCATTGAGAGATAGGGCACGAGGGTTACATGGATATACATGCAATTTTCTCTACCTACGTCGCTTGAAACCTGGCGTATTGCTTCTATATACGGAAGGCTCTCGATATCGCCCACGGTGCCGCCTATTTCCGTAATTACCACATCGGTATCGGTATGTTTTGCCACGGAATAAATTTTTTCTTTAATCTCGTTGGTAATGTGAGGAACAACCTGGACTGTGCCGCCGAGATAATCGCCTCGTCTTTCCTTGGAGATAACCGACCAATACACTCTTCCTGTGGTAACGTTGCTGTCTTGACTTAGGCTTTCGTCTATAAATCTTTCATAGTGGCCGAGGTCAAGATCTGTTTCAGCTCCGTCGTCGGTAACGAAAACCTCGCCGTGCTGACAAGGGTTCATTGTTCCCGGATCTACGTTGATGTATGGATCGAATTTTTGAATTGTGACGTGCATTCCCCTGCATTTTAACAATCTACCGAGAGATGCAGCAGTGATACCTTTGCCGAGGCCGGAAACTACTCCGCCTGTAACAAAGATGTATTTTACTGCCATACTACCACCTCTTTCTCATGTAATTTCAATTTTTAATCATACAGTATCTATTTTATAATTTTATTGGCATTATGTCAAGGGATTTTTCGACTTTTTTTGATTTTTTCGGAAAATATTTTTATTTCGGTTTACCTTGGAAATGTTATGTAAAGAAAATATATGATGCATAATGCGGAATGGAGAGTCGGGAGATAATAGATAATAGATGATAGTGGAGAATGTAGAACGGAAAGCGTGGAGGGGGATTTAAGAAAATTCTTATCCCCTCAGTCGGCTATCGCCGCCAGCTCCCCTTACCATAAAGGGAGCCTTATGGCACCGGTGGTGTAATGCCCATTGGTGAGGAAATTTGAATGGGCGAAATATGCAATCCCTCAGTCGCTTCGCGCCAGCTCCCTTTACACAAGGGAGCCTTATGGCACCAAGAGTGCGACGTTCATCAATTTTCGGTATACTCGATATAGATATTTCCGAGGTCGGCATAAAAATTAGTGAGATTTTTATTTATTTTGCCACGGACACGCAAATTCGCAAGCATTGCGTCATTCACATGAAAAAGCGGAATTTGGATGATATTTGCGGCGAAATAATCCGAGAAATTTTTGTACGCCAATGCACGGTCTTTTTCATCGAAAGCGGTATTCATATTATCGATACAGCTATCAAGTTCCGCAGAAGAAAAGTCACAAAGTGCGCCGTTGGAGGCTATTTCCGCAATTTGGAATTGGGTATTATTCTCCGTAGTTTCCTCGCTTTCGGAGCTGTTTTCATCATTTTGTGAGGGAACGTGTACGGCTTTATTAAACATAAAGCGCAAATCGCTATCGGAACCGACATTGACCTCGCCTACATACGCCTGGTAATTGCCCGAGGTGACTCTTGAAACATAGGTATCGAAATCCACGGATGACAAAACTACTTTCACTCCACACTCGGAGAGCTTTTCCTTTAAAAACTCGGCAATTTCCCTTTTGCGGGCGCTTTCTTCATTAAAGAGCAGATAAAAAGACAAATTTTTCTTTTTCAAATACTCGGCGCTTTTGGTATCTTCCTTATTTTTCGACTTTTTATCTTCGGTGGATTTAGCAAAATATGCCTTAGGCGAAACCGGAGTTTCGGAAACTGCCGCGTGAGAAAACATTACGCTATCGGCAAGCAAAGATTTATCTATGACACTTTCAAGCGCGGTTCGAAGCTCTACGTCGACGAAGGCAGAAGAGCGGGTATTTAGGCCCAAATAGGCATATTTGGCGGTAGTGAGTTCAAATGTGGTGAATTTACCCGTATAGGAATACTCGCCCCAACGGCCGCGTTCGGTGGTGATAAGGTCAGTTTCGCCCGAATTAAAGGCGCTGAGCATGCCGTCGTTGCTTTTTAAAAATCTTACGCAAACTTCGGGGATATAAACCGTATCGGCAGAGCGCCAAGATGGATTTTTTTTCAAGACGAGTTTTACGTAGGGAATTGTTTTTTCATAGGCATATCGTCCGGTGCCGTTGGGTAAAAAGCTGTCGTTCGGCACGGCAAAGTCGGCTTGGCGCAAGCCTTTTGGCAAAATCGGAAAATCAAGGTTATTTACAAAATCCGCGCGAGGACTTTTTAGGGTAATAACCAGAGTATAGGCATC
>CAZSIY010000048.1:0-9147 GCA_964606825.1 uncultured Oscillospiraceae bacterium
CTGGAGCCCTCCGGGGTGGATGAAAACAGGTGGCCTCATATCTTGCGGATACATGCGTGACAAATACCTTGATTGTTACACCGACTACTTTGTAAAATTTATAAAAGCCTATGAAAAAGAGGGCATAAAAATTGATGCCGTTACTCCGCAAAATGAACCCGAGACCCATCAAATCGGACGTTCGGTAGCGTGCATTTGGTCGCCCGACACCGAGGCAAAATTTATGATAAAATTAAAAGAAAAATTTAAGAACAATAATATCGATACAAAAATATGGATGTATGACCACTGTTTTATAGGCTGGCCGAGAATTTTGTGGACTTTAAAAGAATATCCCGAACTTGAAAATTGTGTAGACAGCATCGCACTTCACTATTATGAAGGCGGCGTTGAACTTGTGGACAACATAAAGCGAGAATTCCCCGATATGAAGTGGAATTTTACCGAGGGCGGCCCCAGACTTTACGACAATTACGAAACGGATTATGTGAAGTGGTCGCTTATTATGGCAAGGTCGCTCGCGCACGGTTGCGAGAGCTTTATGGGGTGGAATTTGCTTCTTGACGAAGACGGCGGCCCGAATGTGGGTCCTTTCGGCTGTGCGGGACTTGCAACGCTCAATTCTCAAACGGACGAACTCACTTACAGCGGCCAGTATAAGGCTTTTATGCATTTTTCGAAATTTATAAAACGCGGCGCGAAAATATATAAAGCGCATCTCAGCGAGGATTATCAGTGGCAAAGCAATTTTCCCAACGGCTTGGGCACTCCCATTGATGTAATAGTTGCCGAAAACTCCGACAACAGCCGCGTTGTCGTAATGGCAAACCCCAACGACTACAAATGCCAAATTCAGTATTTTTACGCCAATAAATGGTGGTATGCGGATTTGGGCGGCAAATCGGTTTCCACACTTGTTTTCAAATAATAAAGCAAAGGCTGCCTCTGAAAAGGGGCAGCCTTTTATAAATGCAAATTACATTTGCTCAAACATATCGGCAAATTTTCTTGCCGCATTTTTTAAATCGCACAAACCGTCAAAAACATTGTCGGCGGTGAAATCTTTGAGGTAAGTGCTGGCTTCAAGAGTGAAATATCCCTTGTAGTTTATGTCTTTAAGCGCTTTTGCCACTTTGGCGAAGTCGATTTTTTTTGAAAATGGAATTTGGTGGCAGTCGCCGTGCAGGTCGTTGTCGTGAATGTGGAGCGCGCACACCTTGTCGCCCAAATGGCGTATTGTGCTCTCCGCCGACGTTTGCTCGCCCATTATCTCGCAGTGACCTATGTCAACGCAAGCTACAAAAAAGTCGTCGTTCACGGCGTCTAAATGCGCTTTGAAATCTTCTTTTGTAGCACATGCCGCAAAGCACGCGCGGTCTTCATCGCGGTTCCAGTTAAACATGTTTTCCGTGGCAATTTTTACACCGTAATCTTTTGCAAACGGCAAAAGAGAATTGTACATTTTTGCGTTTTCTTCGGCGTTTTGATTGTTGCAGGGGTGAATTACGCAAATTTCGCCGCCCGCTTCAGCCGTGCACTCAATTGCCCTTTTCAAATATTTTTCCATTCCATTTAAATTAGACGGAAAAGGCGCGTGAGACTGGTTGCAAACTATGCCGTTGTCCTCGCCTATGCGGCGTAATTGCCTTGCGAATTTCAAATAATCGCTTTTTCCGAGCGGATGGTCAGAGTCTATCATCATGCCAGCCTCGTCGCTGTATCGGCATATGTAAAACATGGATAAATCCCATGCGTCAAATCCCGCTTTTGCCACGTATTCCACAGCTTTTTCGGCGCCTATTATTTTATCGGTACTTTCTATTTCAGTGGATATTTTCATTTTGCTTCCTCCAAAAATGTTTGTTTGCTGACATTATAATACAAAAAACGGTTGTTGTCAATAAGGAAATGTTATGCTTTCGTTTGCCTGTATTTTCCCGGTGTCATGCCGGTCGATTTTTTGAATTGGCGGATAAAGTGATACTGATTTGTGTACCCCGAAAGCTCGGCAACCCGCTCTATCGGTTCGTTTGAGCCGGAAAGAAGCATTTTTGCGCGCGCAAGTTTCAGGTTGATAATGTCTTTTTTAGGCGATATTCCGAAAAGCTGTTTGTATACGGCGAAAAATCTCGAAATGCTCATGTTTGCCGCTTTTGCCATGTATTCAACGCTGTATTGACCGCAATAGTCGCTTTGGATTTCGGAGCGAATTTTAATAAAAAGCTCTTTGTATTTCAGTGCGCTTTGCTCTATGGAACTTGTCGTTTCGGAGCGCGCAAGCTCTATGAAAATTTGCTCTGACAAAGAGTCGCAACATTCATCGCAAAAGCGCTCATTGCGTAGGGTTTCAAGCTCTATGTCACTCACAAGACGGCTTATTTTTCCGCTGTCTTTGGGGTAGTACACTTTTGAGCACTCTATAGAGTATTTTTTTAAAAAGTGCGCAAAAGGCTCCGTTTGCGCATGGAACCAGTCGTGTATCAGGTCGCAGGCGGGCGAGACGAATTTTTGAGGCTTGAAACACTCGTAAACTACACACCCGCCGGGGTGGATTTGAACTTCTTTTTCGTCGAAAAATCCGATAACAGGCGTTTTGAAGTGAATGAAGATGTAGTTGTCGCCGATGCTTTTCCTGTCGAGCATTATGCCTTGCTTTTCGCTCCAGTTTGATTTTACCATGTAAATTTTCATTATCATCACCGGTTATATATTAACACCAAAAGTAGAAAATGTCAATTTTTAAATAGTTAATGTCATTTATTTTTAGATGTTTTGGTATTATAATAGGTGCCAAGGAGAGTGAAAAAAATGACAATTCCGAGAAATGAATATCCGCGCCCTGATTTGGTGCGTGAAAATTGGACAAATTTAAATGGCAAATGGTACTTTGAAATCGATGATGCAAAAGTCGGAAACGAAAAAGAATTTTTCAATCGCGACAGTTTAAACGGCGAAATCATCGTGCCTTTTTGCCCCGAAAGCAAACTTTCGGGCGTAGAGCACACAGATTTTATGAACTGCGTTTGGTACAAAAGAAAATTCGAGGCAAAAAAAGACGGTTCGAGAACAATTTTGCATTTCGGTGCCGTAGACTATTTTGCAAAAGTGTACATAAACGGCGAGCTCGCGGGAACTCACAAAGGCGGCTACACGCCGTTTAGCTTTGATATTACAAAGTATTTGAAAGACGGCGAAAACGATATTACCCTTTGCGCCGAAGACGACACAAGAAGCGGTCTTCAGCCTTGCGGAAAACAGTGCGAGGCTTTAAAATCCATAGGCTGCAGTTACACTCGTACAACGGGTATTTGGCAAACAGTTTGGCTCGAAAACGTAAATGAGTGCTACGTTAAAAATTTAAAGTTCACAAGCGATATCAGCGTACCGTCGGTGAATTTGAGCCTCACCCTTTCCGAAATGCCCGAAAATACTACGGTTAAAGCCGAGGCTTTCTGGAACGGAAAATCCGTTGGCGAAAAGACAGTTAAAGTTACGGCAAAACACACCGATTTTGGCATAGACCTTTCGGAAAAGCACCTTTGGCAGGTGGGAAAAGGCGGTCTTTATGACCTTAAAATAACTGTTTTAAACGGTGAAAATGTTTTGGACAGCGTAAGCTCTTATTTCGGTTTGAGAAGCGTGTCTTTGGACGGAATGAAGTTTAAAATCAACGGCGAAACCGTGTTCGGAAGATGGGTTCTCGACCAGGGATTTTATCCTGACGGCGTTTATACCGCGCATAGTGACGAAGAACTCAAAAAAGACATCGAATATTCCATGCAGCTCGGATTTAACGGCGCAAGATTGCACGAAAAAATCTTTGAGCCCCGTTATCTCTACTGGGCAGACGTTTTGGGCTATATCGTTTGGGAAGAACATGCTAACTGGGCGCTCGACATTACTAAGCTCGGTAGAAACGATGCTTTTTTGCAGGAGTGGCTTGAGGCTGTGGACCGCGACTTTAATCACCCGTCGATTATCGGCTGGTGCCCCTTTAATGAAACTTGGGATTACAGAGGAAGAATGCAAGACGACGAAATTATTCGCACCGTTTACCGCGTAACAAAAGCTCTTGACCCCACCCGCCCTGTAATCGACACAAGCGGATGGTACCATGTGGAAACCGATATTTTCGACACACACAACTACGTTCAAGACCCCGAAGTGTTTAAAAAGAATTTTGAAAAATTGCCCGAGGGCAAGTATGACGAACCCGCTCTCGATGCTCACAGAAAACAGGAGTACGACGGCTCGCCCACATTTGTAAGCGAATACGGCGGAATTCAGTGGTCAGACGACGAAGAAAGCTGGGGTTACGGTCAGGCTCCGAAAACAAAGGAAGAGTTTTTGGAAAGATATAGAGGCCTTACCGACGTCCTTTTGGACAATGAACTTATGCTCGGCTTTTGCTATACTCAACTCTATGACGTTGAGCAAGAGCAAAACGGCCTTATGACTTACCACAGAGAATTTAAGTTCGACCCCGAAACAATACATAAAATCAATTCCAGAAAAGCGGCAATTGAGGACTGAAATTGTTTCGACTGACAGTAAAAACATAAAAATCGGCATATCATGAGGTATGCCGATTTTTGCCTTTTCAGCGCTTTTCGGTTAGGAAAGCTGTTACAAAGTGGTGGGTGTGATGCCGATTTGCTTTCAACTTATTTTCATTTCAAGTCTTATCTTATCGGCAATCATAGCGATAAATTCGCTGTTTGTGGGTTTGCCTTTACTGCTTAAAATCGTATATCCGAAAAGGTCGTTTAAAATTTCGGGGTTGCCCCTATCCCATGCCACCTCTATTGCGTGGCGAATGGCGCGCTCCACTCTCGATGATGTTGTATTGTGGTGTTTTGCCACAGTGGGATATAAAAATTTTGTAATGGAGTTTATTGCCTCCACGTCTTTTATAACCATCATTATGGCATCTCTTATGTACTGATATCCTTTGATATGAGCGGGAACGCCGAGCTGTTGAATGTACATTGTGATATTCGTTTCAAGGTTTCTGTCGAATATGTCGCTTTTGGCGATTACTGTTGTTTTGGGCGCGCTTTTTGACATCATTTCTTTTAAGCGCTCCGTGAGAACGTTCATTTCGAATGGCTTTATAAAATAAAATTCGGCGCCGAGGTTTATTGCGTTTGATATAATTGAGTCGTAGCCTGTTGCCGATATTGCAATCATCCTGGGTTTCTTTGTAATCGAAGGACTGTTTTTAATGCGGTTCATCATGGTAAGCCCGTCCATCACAGGCATTACAATATCCGTTACCACCACGTCGGGTTTGGTTTCGATAACCATTTCAAGGCCCTCTTTTCCGTCGTGAGCCATGCCGCAAACGGAAAATTCTTCGTTTAGGTCAAAATAGCTTTTCATGCTCTCACAAAATGTTCTGTTGTCGTCAACAATAAGTACGGTTTTCATAGTAAATTCCTCCCAAAAATTCAATTATCGCAAAGTTTTTCAAACAACTCGTCTGTTTTTGGTTGTATTTGCACTTTGCTGTCGTAATTAAATTATAAAGCGAGGGCATTTTCATTACAATATTTTGGCAATTTCGGGCCTAAAAATCACCGTATTATATAAAAAAGTGTGGCTTTAAAATATATATCCCGAAGATATCTCACAAGGTCTATTCAAATTTGGATTTTAAGCCGTACCAATATTCAACTTTTTTGAACGGGTATTTTGTCGATGATGTGCCAAATGACAAAAAATTTTGGGCGGCATTTTCAATTTTCAAAATCCCGCCCGAAATTTTTAAGAAATTCCGTTTTGCTCGGCTTCCTGTGAAACTATTGTGGAATGGTATTTTTCGAGTATCCTTTCACACAAAAGCTCACGCATTTCCACATTTATCGGGTGGGCGATGTCTTTAAATTCGTTGTCGGGCGTTTTTCGGCTCGGCATTGCGATAAAAAGTCTGTCTTGCCCTTCGATTATTTTTATGTCGTGCACCACAAAGCAGTTGTCAAACGTTACCGAAACCACCGCTTTCATTTTTGCTTCTTGCGTCATTTGTCTAATTCTGATATCTGTGATTTCCATATTATCAATCCCTTTCCAAACTCAGTATTTGCTCACCGCGGCTTGAATTTTCCGCTTTTTCGCATTTTATTTTGCTGTATTTGTCGCTGTTGCAAACAATCATCGGTGTTGTGAGGTCGTAGCCGGCTTTTTCGATTGCCTCTTTGTCAAAAGAAATCAAAAGGTCGCCTTTTTTAACTGTATCGTTATCTTTCACGTGCGAGATAAAGTGCTTGCCTTTAAGGTTTACGGTGTCTATTCCTATGTGGAGCAAAATCTCCGCTCCTTTTTCCGACATAAGCGTAATTGCGTGCGAAGTGGGGTAAATGTTTTCCACGGTTGCATCGCAAGGGGAGTATAGCTTGCCGCAGTTGGGTTTTACGGCGATGCCCTCGCCCAAAGCAAGTGAAGAAAATGCCTCGTCCGACACGTCTTTTAAATCAATTATTTTGCCGCTTGTGTGGGCAAAAAGTTTTTCGGGCGAAACAGTGCTTTTAAATTCGTTTTTCTTGTCTTTGGGGTCGGTTTTTTCCTCGTGTGACATCATATAGTCGTCAAGATTTGACTTTATAACGGAAACCTGAGGCCCGTATATGATTTGAACGCCGTTTCCGCTGTGTATCACCCCGGATGCTCCTGAAGATTTTAAAAGAGCGTCGTCTACATTTTGTGCGTTTTTTACGGTTATTCTAAGCCTTGTGGCACAGCAGTCAATGTCTGAAATGTTTTCTTTTCCGCCGAGTCCGGAAAGTATTTTTTTGCTTTGGGAAAAGCTTGTGCTTTTATCTTTTCTCTCTTGAAGGTCTTTTCTTGTGTAAAGTTTCGTTTCTTCATCGCCTCGGCCGGGAGTTTTGAGGTCTAATTTTTGTATCATTACTTTAAATATCGCGTAGTAGATGAAGAAATATAAAATTCCCACCGCTACAACCCATATCCAATTTGTTTTCGCGTTGCCTTGCAAAATGCCGAATAGGAAAAGGTCTATAAGACCTCCCGAAAATGTCATGCCAACGCCTACTTTGAAAATGTGCATAAGCATGTAGGAAAGGCCTGCAAGTACGCAGTGCACGGCATACATTAGCGGCGCGGCAAACAAAAACGTAAACTCGATAGGCTCGGTAATACCCGTGATTACTGAAGTTAGCGCGGCAGAGAGCAAGAGGCTTCCCGTAAGTTTTCTTTTTTCGGGTTTTGCCGTTTTATACATTGCAAGCGCAGCTCCCGGAAGACCAAATATCATAAAGGGGAATTTTCCCGCCATAAATCTTGTCGCTTCCGAAGAGAATACTTGAGTGCTTTTTGAGGCAAGCTCCGCGAAAAATATATTTTGTGCACCGTTTACAATGTTTCCGTCGATAATTGCCGAACCGCCGAGCGCTGTTTGCCAAAAAGGTACGTAAAATACGTGGTGCAAGCCGAATGGTATCAGTGCGCGCTCGATTATACCGTAAATCCAAGTGCCCGCATATCCCGATTTTACCACTAAATTTCCCAGCCAAGATATACCTGTTTGAACCACCGGCCACACGAAAAACATCAATATTCCCACGCAAAGGTAAACCATACTGCTTATTATAGGCACAAGGCGCGTTCCGCTGAAAAACGAAAGTACTCGGTGAAGCTCCGTTTTGTAAAATCTGTTGTGAAGCGCGGCAACTCCGAGACCCACTATTATTCCGCCGAAAACGCCTGTTTGCAAGGTGGTTATTCCGAGCACTTGCGCAGTGGTGTTTGCCGCCATTGCCTCGATTCCGCCGTTTGCCGCTATAAGGGCGCCTATTGTGGTGTTCATAATTAAATAGGCAATAACGCTTGACAACGCGGCAACTTCTTTTTCACGCTTTGCCATGCCTATGGAAACGCCCATCGCAAAAAGAAGCGCAAGATTGTTAAACACAACGTTTCCCGCGGCGGAAAGTATGTCTAACACGGTGTAAAAAATTCCGCCGGGATAAATAATGTTTGACAATCCGTAGGCGGCAATCATATTTTCGTTTGTAAGCGAACTGCCTATTCCGAGAAACAGCCCGGCAACCGGCAAAAGTGCTATCGGTAGCATAAACGACCTGCCTATGCGCTGAAGCACACCGAAAACTTTGTCTTTCATATCATAATCTCCCATTTATAAGTTTTTTCGCGCTTATTGTCTGTAAATTTCCAAAAAGTATACGCAAAACGAAAATTTGGTTAAAATTTCGCTTGACCGCTTGTGGTAAATAATGTATACTATAGGCAATTAATGTAAGGGCAGGCGGATAAAATGAACATTCTTCATATGAAATACGCAATGGAAGTTGCAAAGTGCGGTTCTATAAACAAAGCCGCGGAAGTTCTTCTTATGAATCAGCCGAATTTAAGCCGCGCAATAAAAGAGCTTGAGGCGTCGCTCGGCGTGGAAATTTTTTCACGCAGTGCAAAAGGTATGGTGCCCACTCCCGATGGCGAAACTTTTTTAAGATACGCAAATAAAATTTTAAAACAGGTTGACGAAGTGGAGACAATATTTAAAAAAGGTCTTCCGGGAAAAAAGCGTTTTTCCATATCCGTTCCGAGGGCAAGCTACATATCCGAGGCTTTTTCGAATTTTTCCCTTGCTCTTAAAGATAAAACCGACACCGAAGTTTTTTACAAAGAAACAAATTCTCAAAGAGCTATAAGAAACATTCTCGATGCCGACTATAAACTCGGTATAATTCGCTATGCCGAGCATTTCGATAAATACTATAAAGAAATGCTTGAAGGCAAAAACCTAACATATGAGCTTGTAACGGAGTTTAACTATGTGCTTGTAATGAGCAAAGAAAGTCCGCTTGCTAAAATAGACGGTATAACTTATGCCGATTTGGAGAAACATATAGAAATAGCTCATGCCGACCCGTTTGTTCCGTCGTTGCCGTTTGCCGTGGTGAAAAAGGAAGAACTGCCAGACAACATAAGCCGAAGGATTTTTGTTTTTGAAAGGGCGAGCCAGTTTGAACTTCTTTCTAAAAATCCCGAAACTTTTATGTGGGTTTCGCCGGCACCTGAAGAACTTCTCGAAAGATACGGCCTCATTCAAAAAAAGTGCGCCGAAAATACAAAAATATACAAAGACCTCATTATTCACAGAAAAGA
>CAZSIY010000049.1:0-9133 GCA_964606825.1 uncultured Oscillospiraceae bacterium
CCGAAGCCACGTATGATATATTTTATGAAAAAGAGGGCGCCTGTGTTACATAAGTATTAAAACTGCCCGGGCCTCGTATTTTTTAGGAGAGTAGCAGTCGGCCGAAGCCCGGGTAGGGAACTAACAAATTTCATTCATTGCATCATATATTTTTTCCGTGGCGTCGGTATTTCCGAGCTCACGCGCACGCTTTGACATATCGCGCATTGTGTCATCGTCGAATATTATCGAATAAACCGCCTTTTCGAGGCTTTTTAAGTTAAAATCCTTTTCACACAGGGTAATTGCCGCGCCTTTATCCGAAAGAGCTCTGGCATTGTACTCCTGGTGATTGTTCGTAACATTGGGCGACGGTATTAAAACAGAGGGTTTCCCCAAAGCGCAAAGCTCGGCAATGGTTATCGCCCCCGAACGGCAAACCGCAAGGTCAGCGGCGGCAAGCACCATGTCCATGTTATCTATATACTTTAAAATTTTGACGTTTTCCGTCAAAGTAAAATCTTCGAATTTTTTCATCACGCGCTCATAGTCGCGACTTCCGGTGGCAATGTACAAAAGAATGTCGTCGTTTTTCGACACTTCCTTTGCGAATTCCGCCATTACGTCGTTTATTTTGTTTGCGCCGAGGCTTCCGCCGAAGCTCACCACAAAGCGCCTGTTGCCAACGCCCAGCTCTTTTCGCGCCATTTCGCGGTCGCACTTTAATATCGCGGGGCGAATGGGGTTGCCCGTAAGGAGCAGTTTATTGGCATTTTTTATATATTTTTCGCTTTCTTCAAAACTTATCGCCGTAACGTCCGCCTTGTCGGCAAGAAATTTCACGGCACTTCCAGCAAAAACATTTTGCTCATGAACAAGTGTGGGAATTTTAAGAATTTTTGCAGCAATAATCGACGAAACGCAAACGTAGCCGCCCGTGCCCACCACAACGTCGGGAACAAATCTTTTTAAAATTACTATTGATTTAAAAACAGCCGCCGCCATTTTGCACGCGGATGCAATGTTTTTCAAATTCAGCTTTTTTTGAAGTCCATCCACGTTCACATATTCTATATCAAACCCCTCTTTGGGAACAAGAGTACTTTCAAGACCCTTTTTTGTACCCACAAAAAGGATTTTGTTTCTCAAATCTTTTTCAAGTGCGTATCTTGCGATTGCCACAGCCGGGTTTATGTGCCCTGCCGTGCCGCCGCCCGACAAAATTATTCTCAAAATTTATCACCTCACATGTCTTGATATGTTTAATACCACGCCCATCTCCGTAAGCAGGAACAAAAGTGACGTTCCACCGTAGCTGAAAAACGGGAGCGATATGCCCGTTACGGGCATTGTAGATGTAACAACCGCTATGTTCATTATCATCTGAAGCGCAATCTGCGCCGTTATTCCCGCAACGGTAAGTGCGGAAAAAGTATCGGGAGCTTTTCTGGCTATTAAAATGCATTTCCAAATAAGCACCGCAAAAAGCAAAATTACAAGCACCGCGCCCGCAAAGCCGAGTTCTTCGCATATTATGGAATATATAAAGTCGGTGTGAGGCTCGGGAATATACAAAAATTTCTGCCTACTCTGCCCGAGTCCGAGGCCGAAAAGGCCGCCCGAACCTATGGCGTAGAGCGACTGAACTATCTGATAACTTGCGCCCAATTTATCTTCAAAGGGGTTAAGAAACGAGGTAATTCTCTTAAAACGATAGGGCGAGAGCACCGCAAGCGCAACCGATGCCGGAATTGCGCAAGAAGCCATAAGCACGAAATACTGCCATTTAAAACCCGCCACAAAAAGCACCGCACAGCCGGCAAGCGCTATTATCATAGCTCCGCTCATGTGAGGCTCCAAAAGTACCAAACACGCCGTAAACACTATTACAACCATGTATTTTACAAATCCCTCTTTGAATTTTAAAACAGACGAGGATTTTTCGCTTATGGCCTTTGCCAAATACAAAACAATCGAAAATTTGGCAACTTCCGACGGCTGAAAACTCGCACCGCCTATACCGAGCCAACGCTTTGCGCCATTCGTTTCAGTGCCCACAAAAAATACAAGCACAAGCAAAACAACAGAAAACACGTATATCAAATTAGCGTAACGCTTAAAAACCTTGTACGGCAAGCGCGACACCATGTACATAGACATAAGGCCCAAAACAACCCACAAAAGCTGGCGTTTGAAAAAATACGTAGCGTCGCCTTGGTTGTAGTGCGCCGACGCACTGCTCGCGGAAAAAACCATCACAAGTCCGAAAGCAAGCATCATAAGAATTATGACAACGAGCGACGTGTCAAGCGGCGCTTCGGTTGTTTTTCTTTTTTGCAAGATTTTATTTTCCGACCTATGCGACACTGCTATTCCTCCAGTCAAACAGTAGCTTTCAACTACATTTTAAAAACAAAACAAATGGGCAATCGCGCTCAAAAGTGCCGTTACCAAAACTCCCTCAAGCACAATTTTTTCTTCGCTCCAACCTATCATTTCAAAATGATGGTGGATGGGGCTCATTTTAAACACTCTCTTGCCGGTGAGCTTGAAACTCGTAACCTGGATTATAACCGAAAGAGTTTCCAAAACGTACACGCCACCCACCACAATGAGAATTATCGGCATTTTCAAAACTACAGAAATCATCAAAACAAGGCCTCCGAGGTAGAGCGAACCGGTGTCGCCCATGAAAACCTTTGCCGGGTGCTTGTTAAACGCCAAAAATCCCACGCAAGCAAAAGTGCTCACGTAGCAAAAAGCCGAAACGGCACTGTGGCCAAAATTAGAGGCGGCAATGCCGAAAAATACGCACACCACAGCCGTCACCGAAGCAGCAAGACCGTCTACACCGTCGGTTAAATTAACGCTGTTTACGGTTCCCACGCCCACAAAGAGCATGAAAGGAACATAGAGCCAGCCGAAGTCAACTTCTCTTTTTATAAAGGGAATAAACACCTTCGTATCGGCAATTCCCGTTTTTAAAACCGTAAATATCATCAAAAGAGTGGCAAACACCTGTAAAAGCGATTTTTGCTTTTCGGTGAGACCCAAATTTCGCTTTAATATTACCTTTATAAAATCATCAACAAAGCCTATCGCGCCGAATGCGAGGGCGAAAACAAGGCACACCATAACCTCTTTGTTTCTTAAAAACAAAAGGCTTACAATCACTGTAGGAATAATGAAAATAAATCCTCCCATTGTGGGGGTTCCGCTTTTCTTTTTGTGCCAGCTGGGGCCTATTTCGCGTATTTCCTGACCGAATTTAAGCTTGTGGAGCACGGGGATTATCACCGGACCCGCAATAAGCGCCAAAAGCATAGCTATTATACAACTTAAAATAACAGTAATGTTCATTTATCTTCCCCCAAAAAGTATATCTCGAACAACTTCTCGTTCGTCAAAATGTATTGTGCCCTCGTTTAAAATTTGATAGGTTTCGTGGCCTTTGCCCGCAAGCACTATCACATCGCCCGATTTGGCATTGTCTAAGGCATATTTTATGGCGTCGCGCCTTTTTTCTATAACCGTGTATTCGGCGTTTGCCGCCCGAACCCCCTCCTCTATCATGGAAATTATTTTCATAGGTTCTTCGGTGCGCGGATTGTCGCTTGTTACTATGCAAAAATCCGCCAGTTTTCCCGCAATATATCCCATTTTTTCACGCTTGCCGCTGTCGCGGTCACCGCCGCAACCAAAGAGCGCCACCACTCTTCCTTTGGCAAAACCTCGAACGGTATTTAATATGTTTTCCAAACCATCGGGAGTATGCGCGTAATCTATCATGACGGTGTAATCGCATTTTCCCGTGTCCACAACTTCGGCTCTTCCCTTAACGCCTGCGGCGCTCTTCAAAGCCTCGGCGATTTTACTTAATTCAATGCCCAGCTCTTTGCAAATGCCTATGGCACAAAGTGCGTTGTACACCGAAAATTCCCCGGGGATTTTTACGCAAAACTCGGTTTCGCAAGTATCAAACGAAACCCCGTTTTGCAAAAGGCGAACGTTTTTCGGTGCAAGAGCCGCATCGTCAGCGCCATAGGTAAGCACCTTACAAGGCGCATTTTTCACCATTTTTCTACCGTAGTCATCTTTTGTATTTATCACCGCGCACTCGCTTTCCGAAAAAAGCTTTGCCTTTGCCGCGGCGTAATTATCCATCGTTTTGTGAAAATCAAGGTGGTCTTGCGTGAGATTTGTAAAAGCGCCCACGGAAAACTTACACCCATGCACTCGACTGAGCTCCAAAGCGTGCGACGACACTTCCATTACAACGTGGCTCACGCCTTTTTTCACCATTTTTGAAAAAAGCTCCTGTAGTTCAAAAGCATCGGGAGTGGTTCTTCCCGTTTCTATAACCTCGTCACTTATCATGTTTTGATTTGTGCCTATAAGACCGGTTTTAAAGCCGCAATGTTCTAAAATATGCTTTACAAGGTAGGTAACGGTGGTTTTACCGTTTGTACCCGTAATGCCTATAAGTTTAAATTGCTTTGACGGATGCCTGAAAAATGCGGCGCTTATTTGAGCCTCGGCAATGCGCGAATTTTCTACGATAATCTGCACAGCGTTTATATTTTCGGTATATTTTTCAGCAACAATCGCCGCCGCGCCGTTTTCAACCGCGTCTGCAATGTACTTGTGGCCATCTGTTTTAAACCCTGATATTGCCACAAACAAACTACCGTTCTCAACTTTTGACGAATTATAGCAAACGTCCGAGATTTCCACGTTTGTATCGCCTATTATATCTTTTGTTTTCACGTTTTCCAACAGCTGTTTTAAACGCAATGCTCTCTCCTCCTAATGTACGTTTGCAAAAGTGAATTCCACAGTTACCACAGACCCTCGTTTTACGCGGCTTCCCGCCTCAGGTGACTGTGAGCCTACCACTGCCGCGCCTTGACCGGTGTCTGTTGCACCGCTTATTTTCATGTTAAGTCCCGCGTTTGTGAGTATTATGTTCGCATCGGTTGCCGTCATTGAGCAAACGTTAGGCACTGTTACTTCCGTACCCTCGGTATCTTCGGTATACACTGCAACCGTAGAACCCTCGGGCAGTGTGGCGCCGCCTTTGGGCACCTGACTCATTACGGTTGTGCCCGAGCCTATGATATTATATTTAAGACCGCTCTCGCCGAATACCTTTGCAAGCTCGGATTTTTCAAGGCCCACAACATTTGGCACAACGTTGTCTTTTGTTTGAAGCTCTTCTTCGGTGTACTGGGGTTCAACTCCCATGTATCTTAAAACTTCGTCAAATATTTTTTTAAAGGTAGGTGCGGCAATCTGGCCGCCCATGTAGTTTCCGCCCATAGGCTCATCAAGCATTAAAAGTCCTATTATCTCAGGGTCATTTGCGGGAGCAAAACCCACAAATGAAGCAATGTATTTACCCTGGCCTCTCGGAATTTTTTCGCTTGTTCCGGTTTTGCCACCAAGCCTAAAACCTTTTATGTAGGCATTTTTTGCGGTACCGTTTGCCACAACGCCCTCTAATATTTCGCGAATGGTATCGGCGGTTTCTTTGCTTATTGCCTGGCGAATTTTCTCGGTGCCGTAGCTTTTTATAACGTTGCCCTCGTCGTCTACAAGTTCTTTTGCTATGTGCGGCCTTACCATTGTTCCGCCGTTTGTTATGGCGGTATACGCCGTTATAAGCTGAAGCGGGGTGACAATAAAGCTCTGGCCGAAAGAACTTGTGGCTATTTCGGCATCGTTGAATTTATCCATTGTATGAAACGAACCCGAAGCCTCGCCGGGAAGGTCAAATCCCGTGGTTTCGGTAAATCCGAATTTTTTAAAGTACTTGTAAAAGTTTTTTGCG
The DNA here is from genome assembly GCA_964606825.1 of uncultured Oscillospiraceae bacterium. Lineage (GTDB taxonomy): Bacteria > Bacillota > Clostridia > UMGS1810 > UMGS1810 > CAKSIN01. Next base: position 5,810 of record CAZSIY010000049.1, read on the forward strand.
CCCACTCTTGCGCCGAGCGACATAAACACCGGGTTACAAGAATTTTCAAACCCCTCTTTGAATGTAAGCGATCCATGGCCTGCCCTTTTCCAACAGTGAATTGTGTGACCGCCCACGTGAACCCCACCCGTGCAATTAAAATGCTCCGTGGGGCTTACAAGGTTTTCTTCAAGCGCCATTGCGCCCGTAAAAGGCTTGAAGGTGGAGCCGGGTTCGTAGCCGTCTACAACTGCCTTGTTTCGCCAAAGTTTATTTAAAAGCTTGTTGTACTCTTTGTTTTTCTCTTCTCCCTTTAAATCTTTAAGTTGCTCCGCCATGTCTTCGGGAAGCTCAAAAGGTTTATTTAAATCAAAGTCCGGCTGAGTTGCCATAGCGAGAATTTCACCGGTTTTCGCGTTCATTATAATGCACGCGGCACCGTTTTCCACGTCGTAATCGGCAACAGCCTGTTTAAGCTCTTCTTCCGCAAAATGCTGAATTACCTCGTCAATTGTAAGAACGAGGTTAGAGCCGTTTTCGGGGTTTATGTATTTTTCGTACTTATAGGGCATTTCCGTGCCCGATGCGCTTTTGGCGCTTATCATTCTTCCGGGCATACCCTTTAAATATTTATCGTACACCATTTCCGCGCCGGCAAGGCCCTGGTTGTCTGTACCCACAAAGCCTATAACGTGCGACGCGAGCGAACCGTAGGGATAGGTACGCTTGCTATCTTCCACAAGATGTATTCCGGGAAGGTCCGCCTCTCTTATTTTTTCAGCGGTTTCGTTGTCGATTTTTCTGGCAACTATCTCATACATTGAATTTTTGGTTATTTTCTCTTTTATGTCATCCTCGTCCATATCGAGAAGCGAGGCAAGTTTTTTTGCTGTTTTATCGGCTTTTTTCGACTTTTTCACCTCTGCGGGCGATACCGTAACCGTTTGCACGGAAACGCTCTGTGCAAGCACTTTTCCGTTTCTGTCATAAATAACTCCTCTTTTTGAGGTTACAATCGAATCCATGGTTTGCTGTTCAATTGCGTTTTTCTGCATTTCCGACCCTCTCACAAACTGCCAATTGGCAAGGCGAAGCACCAGAACAAGCATTGAAAAGGCTACGATTTTAGCGGTAACCGAGGTTCGCTTTCTTATATTGGTTTTAAGTTCTCCCATACAAAATCCCTTCGCAACCGTGATATTTACTATGATATTAGCTTATTTACCGAAATATTCCGCAACGCCCGAAAACGCCTTTTTCACCGCGGACAAAATTCCCGATGCAAACGACTTTTTCTCCGCCGTTTCCGAATACGAATTTTGCTTTACGTTTATGTAAACAATTTGGCTGTTTTCCGGCCTTTGCATGCCGAGCTCGTTTATAGCTCTTTCTTCTATCACTTTCATATCAAGTTTTTGACCTATTTCTATCTGCTTTTGGCTGTTTTGCTCCGTTACCAGGGCAAGCTGTTTTTTTAGGCTCTCCGTTTTGGTGGACGCTCTTATTATCATGACGTTTGTATAAATCAAAGCCGAGCACACCACAAACGCCGCCGCAACCGATACAATCAAAAAGCGACAAAGTGCGGCTTTTTCGCTCTTTTTAAGCTGATTTTTGCGTTTTCTGTTTTCCTCGTGGGTATGGGCATACTGCTCATACTCGTCAAGTTTATATGCACTTGTTCCTACGTAGGACTTCATCACTTTTCCTCCGTTAAAGTTTTTCCGCAATCCTTAGTTTTGCGCTTTTTGAGCGCTTGTTTTCTTCACATTCCGTCTCGCCCGGCAAAATGGGTTTTCTTGTTATCACCTTTGCGCGGGGGTTGTTTCCGCACACGCAAATTGGAAAATCGGGCGGGCATGTGCACCCCGTGGCATACGATGCAAACGCCGTTTTCACTATTCTGTCTTCAAGCGAATGGAAAGTTATCACACATAGCCTGCCCCCGGGAGAAAGCATGTCGAAAAAATCGTCTACGGCGCTACGCAAATCCTTGAGCTCGCCGTTTACCTCAATTCTTATTGCCTGAAAAGTTCGCTTTGCGGGGTGGGATCCGCGCTGTCTGAAGCGCTCGGGAATTGCCGCCTTTACAATGTCTACAAGTTCGAGAGTGGTGGCAACGGGTCTTTGAGCTCTTCTCTCGCAAATAATTTTTGCGATTTTTCTTGAAAAGCGCTCCTCGCCGTATTTAAAAATGATGTCCGCAAGTTGCTCTTCGCTGTAAGTGTTTACCACTTCATAGGCGGAAAGGGGGTTCTCGCGGTTCATTCGCATATCGAGCGGTGCATCTTCCATATAGGAAAATCCTCGCTCTCGGTTGTCCAGCTGATAAGAAGACACGCCGAGATCAAGCACGACGCCGTCTATGCCGGCTATATTTTCATTTTGAAGAATTTGCTTTATGTTTTTGTAGTTGTCGTGCACATAGCGCACGTTTTTAAATCCCGAAAGTCTTTTTCGGCTCGCATCAAGCGCCTCGGTGTCGCGATCTATGCCCAAAAGAAGTCCACCCTCTCCAAGATGAGAAAGTATTGCCTCGCTGTGGCCTCCGCCGCCCATTGTACCGTCGACGTATATGCCGTTTTCCTTTATTTCAAGGCCCCGAACCGACTCTTCGAGAAGAACCGAAGTATGTTTAAATTCCATTAGCTCACCCCTTATATAACTATGCCTATGTCAAAAAGATTTGCCGCAACGGCATCGGGGTCAAGGCCGTCAAGATAGTTGTTCCAGTTTTCACTGCTCCAGATTTCTATTTTGTCGCCGTTTCCTATAATGGTTACGTTTTTGGTAATTCCAGCGTAGCTTCGAAGAGTTGACGGAATGAGAATTCTTCCCTGCTTATCCGCCTCACACTCTACCGCGCCAGAAAGGAAGAGCCTTGAAAAGCCTCTGGCATTTCTATCTGCCATGGGAAGTTTGCTCAGCTTTTCGCAAAAACTTTCCCACTGTTCACTGCTGAACACCAGGATATTATGGTCGAGACCTTTTGTAATATGGAACACGTTTCCGAGACTCTCTCTGAATTTCAAAGGCATAATAACTCTTCCTTTTGCGTCCAAACTGTGTTCATATTCTCCGCTGAACATTCTTCTCACTCCTTTCTTTTGGATTTTCTTACCACTTAAAACCACTTTTCAACCACTTAAAACCACTTTAATGATATTCTAAACCATTTTTAACAAATTTGCAATAGTTTTTTGCGAATATTTTTTGTCAAAAACCGTTTTTTCGCTTAATAATGAAAAGTTTGTTAAATCTGCACAAAACCGAAAGCAGTTTTTCGACGTGAAATTCGTCGAAAAAAAGAAAAACTTTTCAAGCAAAAAAACACAACCCTCGCAA
>CAZSIY010000050.1:0-8837 GCA_964606825.1 uncultured Oscillospiraceae bacterium
GGTGAAACCTCATCTTATTTATTGAAAAAAGAAAAAAAAGAGGGCGACTACGACTTTTTTTCGGGAGAAATTGCCCTTTCTGACTGTGGACTTTATTTTTATTATTTTAATATAGAAACGCCGCAATCGGCATTTAAACTTATGAAATACGGCGAAAGCGACACAAATATCGAAGAGGGAAACAAATGGCAACTTAGCTGTGTTCCCGAAAAATACAAAAAAAAGACCGACTTTGAGGGAAAAGTTATGTATCAAATTTTTCCCGACAGGTTTGCAAAGAGCGGCACATGCTCGCTTGAAGGAAAGTTAGAGCCATACAGAATACACGAGAGCGAAAGCGAACTTCCCGACTTTATGCCAAGCGAAGAGGGTAAAATATTAAACAACGACTTTTTCGGAGGAAATTTAAAGGGAATTGAGAAAAATTTAGGCTATCTTAAAGATTTGGGCGTGGGAATAATATACCTAAACCCCATATTTGCCGCGTATTCCAACCACAGATACGACACAAGCGACTACAAAAAGGTTGACCCCATGCTCGGCAACGAGGCAGATTTTGCATCGCTTTGCAAAGCGGCGCACGAAAAGGGAATTAAGATTATTTTAGACGGCGTTTTTTCCCACACGGGGAGCGACAGCGTATATTTCGACAAAACGTCGCGCTTCGGAAACGGCGCATATTCAAACCCCAATTCGCCGTACAGAAGTTGGTACGACTTTGAAAGCTATCCCGAAAAATACACCTCATGGTGGGGAATTGACACGCTTCCTTGCACAAACGAGCTCGACAAAAGCTACATCAAATTCATTTTAACGGGCGACGACAGCGTTGTAAAGCACTGGCTGAGGCTCGGAGCCGACGGATTTAGGCTTGACGTTGCCGACGAACTTCCCGACGAATTTATCCGCATTTTAACCGAAACCGTAAAGGCAGAAAAGAAAGATGCCTTTGTAATAGGCGAAGTGTGGGAAGACGCATCAAACAAAATCGCCTACGGCGTGAGGCGAAAATATTTTACCGATGCCGAGCTTGACTCCGTGATGAACTATCCTTTCAGAACGGCAATAATCGATTTTGTTGAAGGGCACATCACCGCGGAGCAATTTGCCGCAAGCGTTATGACCGTGGCTGAAAACTACCCGAAAGAGGTGGTAAACTGCCTTATGAACAGCCTTTCCACCCACGACACTGCAAGAATTTTAACAGTTTTAACAGGTGCCGAGCAAAACCTTTCCCGCGAGGAAAAGGCGCGGTATGAATTTACGAAAGAAGAGAGGCAAAGAGCCGCTTTCCTTATAAAACCCGCTGTTTTCCTGCAATTTTTTCTGCCCGGAACGGCATGTATTTACTACGGCGACGAGACCGGAATGGAAGGCTTTAATGACCCGTTTAACAGGGCGTTTTTCGCACGTGACGACAAGTGCGAGCTCTTTAACTTTTACAAGGCAATGGCAAAGCTCAAAAACTCTCTTTTGCCCTTAAAAAACGGCGATATTCGCTTTATTTCGGCATCGGGCTCATCTTTTACGGCGCTTAGGCGTTCGGGCGAAAAAGAAGTTTTTGCCGCCGTTAATTTTTCGGACGAAGCTATTGAAATAAACTCAAAAAAATTCCACATAACTCACGGCTGTACTTGTTTTGAAAACAAGGTATATGTTCAAAAAGGCGGCTTTGCGCTGTATGAGTAAGGTAACGTGCAGGTAAAATGATTGAAAAATGCACGTAAATGATAGGATTTTATATTGATTTTTTGACAGCGATATGTTATCATAAATTAAGCGAAATTCCGGATTTTATCTCCGATAAATTATACATTGGCGCAACGAAAGGACAATACTCATGAAAAAAGAATTTATGTTAGGCTGCAACTATTGGGCATCACATGCAGGCACGGAAATGTGGAAAATGTGGGATGCCGATGTTGTTGAAGACGATTTTAAAAGATTAAGCTCATACGGCGTGAAATATTTGCGCGTATTCCCGAACTGGCGCGACTTTCAGCCTGTTCACCCCCATTTGGGCGGCGGCGCGGCGGTTGTGGATTACAGGCTTCACGATGCGGATCTCCCCGAAAATCCATACTATCTTGACGAAACAATGCTTGAGCGTTTCGGCATTTTTTGCGATTTGGCCGAAAAGTACGGCTTGAAACTCATCGTAGGCTTAATTACGGGCTTTATGAGCGGAAGAACATTCTTGCCGCCTGCGCTCTATGGCAAAAAAATGACACACGACCCGATTGCGTTCCTTTTCCAGCAAAAACTTGTTCACGGAATTGCGGATCGTTTTAAAGATAAATCGGCAATTTACGCTTGGGACCTTGGCAACGAGTGTAACACTTTCGTGGGTGCGGAAAATCACTTTGAGGCCGAAAACTGGAGCATGATAATCGCAAACGCCATAAAAACGGCAGACGACACTCGCCCCATCGTATCGGGTATGCATTCTCTCACCGTAGACGGCACTTGGAGAATTAAAGACCAAGGCGCGCATTGCGACGTTCTTACAACCCACCCCTACCCCTATTGGTGCAGTCATTGCTCCGAGGGCGAAATTACATCTATACAAACCCTCATGCATGCAACATGCGAAACAAAATACTACTCAAATCTCGGCGGCAAGCCTTGCCTCGCCGAGGAAATAGGCACCATGGGCCCTGCCATTTGCGACGATAAAACATCGGGTGATTTTATGAAACTCAACCTTTATTCAAACTGGGCAAACGGCGCCGAGGGTGTGCTTTGGTGGTGCGCAAACGAGCAAATCGACCTTATGTTCCCTCCTTACGACCGCAACATGTGCGAAACGGAGCTCGGAATGTTTGACAGGGATAAAAAAGCAAAACCCGTTTTAAACGAAGTTAAAAAATTTGCCGAATATTTAAACGGCATCGACTTTACTCTTCCCAAAGCCGAAAACGACGCGGTGTGCCTCGCAACAAGCGGACAAGATCAATGGGGAGTTATGTATTCGTCATACGTTTTTGCAAGGCAGGCAGGCGTAAACGTATCTTTTGCGGATGCATTTGACAAAATTCCCGATTCAAGCATCTATCTCATGCCAAGTATAAACGGAAACACGATTATGCCGGCGCAAAACTATAATGCGCTCAAAGAAAAGGTTGCAAACGGAGCTACGCTTTATATATCAATAGACATGGCAACGCCCTCGGATTTCAACAATTTAACGGGCATTACCATAAACAATTCAAAAACAAAGGCGGACTTCGGAACATTTACCCTAAACGGCAAAGAAATACCCTACGGTCGCACAAGAAATTACCTCATCACGGCAGACAGAGCCGAAACAATCGCAACAGACAAAAACGGCATGCCTATTTTCACAAAATACAAATACGGCAAGGGAACTGTGTATTTCTTGAACTTTCCGCTTGAGAAAAACGCAATCGGCGTTTGTGATGCTTTTGACGGCACTTCCCACGAAGTATACAATGAGATTTTCTCCGAAGTTAAAGGTGAATTTTCCTTAAAAGCGGAAAATCCCTACATAGGCATGACCCGCCACAAAGACGACGGCTTTGAATGGATTACGCTTATCAACTATTCTCCCGTTGCTCAAAAAACAAATGCAACTGTGCAAGACGGCTTTAAATATGAGGTAATTCGAGGAAATCTCGACGAGATAGAACCATTTGAAATGACAATAATTAAATTGTGGAGATGAAACATATGTATGAAGAAATAAGAAACAAAAAAGGCTTTATAAGCGATATGGACGGAGTTCTCTACCATGGGAACAATCTTTTGGACGGCGTTTTGGAATTTGTGGGCTGGCTTCAGGAAAACGAAAAGGAATTTATTTTCCTTACAAACAGCTCCGAGCGTACTCCGCAAGAGCTCAGCCGAAAGCTAAGCCGCATGGGACTTGAAGTTCCCGAAAAGCACTTTTATACGAGTGCCCTTGCCACCGCGGAATTTTTGTCTAAGCAAATGCCCGGTTGCAGCGCTTACGTAATCGGCGAAGCGGGTCTTGCAAACGCGCTCTACGACAGCGGAATATACATGAACGACGTAAACCCCGAATATGTGGTGGTAGGCGACACGAGGACGTACAATTTCGAAAAAATAGAAAAGGCAATTGCCCTTGTAAATAAGGGCGCAAAGCTCATAGGCACAAATCCCGATATTACAGGCCCCACCGAAAACGGAATTATGCCCGCTGTGGGCGCGCTCATTGCTCCCATTGAAATAGCAACGGGCAAAAAGGCGTATTTCGTAGGCAAACCCAACCCGCTCATGGTGCGCCATGCAAATAAGGCGCTCTCTTGCCACACCGCCGAAACGGTGTTTATAGGCGACAGAATGGACACCGACGTTATCTCCGGATTGGAATCTATGATTGATACGGTGCTTGTTTTGAGCGGAGTTACCTCGCGCGATATGATTGATAATTTCCCGTATAGACCTACATATATTATGGACGGCGTGGGAGATATACTGAAATAGGTTGCAAATACGATAAAATTGAAACACCGCATGAACGTGAAGTTCTGCGGTGTTTTTTGTGGAATTTCTTAAAACTTATGCCGCGCAAATATCACGCGGCGTTTTATATTTTTATGTTCGGGGGATTTCGACTTTTTTAATGGCGCTCACGGGCCTTAAGGTTTCCAAGCTATCCCAAACAAACACTTTTACGTAAGTTGCGGAAGAGACGTCGGAGCATGTAAGGTAGATATGGTCGAGATTTGACGAGAACGAAGGGATAATCACATAGTCCACCACGCGGTCGTTTTCATTATAAAAAGCAACATGCACGCACTCTTTATCAATCGGCTGATCGAATTTTACGAAAATCGTAAGTTTTCCGTTTAAGTTTGAGATGCCCGCATCTTGGAACTTAAACTGCTCCACGGTGGGAGTAGTGGTGCCGATATCGCCGTAGCTTGCGCCGCTTGCGTTGCAAGTGACATCATAAAGTTTGCAATAATCGTAAGCGTAGGCATCGGTTGTGGTATTGATTTGTAAATTCGTGCAATTTTTAAATGCGTCCGCGCCGATTTTAGTTACGTGGTAGGAAAGGTCAAGGCTTCTTACATTTGTGCAATTGGCAAATGCTTCGTCGCCGATTTCCGTTAAAAGTTTCGGCATTGTAATCGAAGAAAGCGAGGTGCAACCGCTAAACGCTCTGCCATCTATGCAATAGAGCTTTGATTTCGACGTGGCAAACACCGAAGTGAGCGACGTACAGCTTGCAAAAGCGCCCTCACCTATTTTACCCAAGTTGTCGGGGAGAGAAATCGACGAAATTCCGCACATGCAAAATATGTAATCTCCAAGGCTCTGCACATTTTCGCCCAGCGTGATATTTTTTACCGAAGAGCCAAAAACGACAAAAGTATTTGAGCCCTTTGCGGTTTTCAAATTTTTGGAATTGTATACAACGGTTGTAAGACTTAAGCATTTGTTAAACGCTCCGTAGCCGATATCGGAAAGTTTTTCGGGGAGAACTATGCTTTTTATACCCGTTTTAATAAATGAGTAATTTCCGATTTCTCTAAGGGTTGAGGGTAAGGAAACCTGAGTTACATTTGAAAAACCGTTAAAATTGTTGTTGCCTATACCCGTTACGCCCTCGCTTACCACAACTTTTGTAAAACTTTCGCCGTACCAAGGGATTTTTGTGACATCGGAATAATCCGCCGAGGAATACGTGGATTTTCCGCTCTCATAAACCCTCGTTAAGGTAAGGGTGCCGTTTGAAATCGAAAAGGCAAGGTCGCCCGTTGTTCCCGAAGTGGCGGCAGATGCGCCGATACAAAGGGAAATCATCACCGCCGCAAAAGCGGACACCGAAAGCAAAATTTTAGATAATTTTTTCATCATGGTTCCTCCGTGTTGTTTTAATTTTTACAGCCTTATTTGCCCGTCGCCGCAAACAATGTATTTATAACTTGTAAGCTGGCAAAGACCCATGGGGCCTCTGGCATGAAGTTTTTGAGTGCTGATGCCGATTTCGGCGCCGAAGCCGAACTCAAAGCCGTCTGTAAAGCGGGTGGACGCGTTTACGTAAACCGCCGCGGCATCTACGCTTTTGGTAAATTTTTCGGCATTTTTTTCATCGGTTGTTACGATACATTCGGAATGTTTCGTGGAATACTTTGAAATGTGCTCTATTGCCTCATCTATGTCGTTTACGACTTTTACGCTTATCACCTTGTCCAAAAACTCGGTTGCAAAGTCCGCCTCGTCCGCTTCGCGCTCGCAGGTGAGCTTTTCCATGGTTTTTTTACAACCGTAAACTTTTATATTTTCTTTTTTAAATGCATCGTTTAAAAGGGCGAAAAATTCCTCGCTCACGTCTTTATGTATGAGCAAGCTCTCGCAGGCATTGCAAACCGAGGGGCGGCTTGCCTTTGCGTTTAAAACGATATCCACAGCCTTTTTTATATCGGCGGATTTATCCACGAAAATGTGGCAATTACCCACACCGGTTTCTATTACGGGAACGGTTGCGTTTTGCACAACGGCGTTTATAAGCCCTGCTCCGCCGCGGGGAATGAGCACGTCTATATATTTATTAAGGCGCATCATTTCGTTTGCGCTTTGTCGGGTGGTATCCGTTACAAAGCCTATGATATCGGGGTTTGCGCCTACGCTTTCGAGGGCACGCCTCATAACGGCAACGGTGGCGATATTGGTATTTATTGCCTCTTTTCCACCTCTTAAAATCACCGCGTTCGACGATTTTAGGCAAAGGGCGGCGGTATCTGCCGTAACATTGGGCCTTGCCTCATATATAACGCCCACAACGCCCAGCGCAACGCGCACCTGCCTTATTTTAAGGCCATTGGGGCGGGTGGTTTCGCTTAAAACATCGCCCACGGGGTCGGCAAGGGCAGCAACTTTTTCAACGCCCTCTGCAATTGACAAAATTCGCTCCTTTGTAATGAGCAAGCGGTCGAGCATGGAAGGCGACATGCCGTTTTCCTTTGCGGCAGCTATATCTTTTTCGTTTGCCGCGATAATTTCTTCGGAATTTTCAACAAGAGCTTTTGCTATTGCCAAAAGCATTTTATTTTTAAACTCGGTATCGGCGTTATTTAAAAACGCCGCGGCTTTTTTCGATTTTTCGCCGATTTTTTCAAGCTCGGTCATTTTTTATTTCTCCTTATTCGATGATTTAAACAGAGTTCCCGTTTTTTCGCCGTCAAGCAAGCTGTATATTATAAACGGGTCGCTACCGTTTAAGATAAACATATCAATTCCCGCGCCGTTGGCAATTTCGGCGGCGGCAAGTTTTGTAGCCATTCCACCGGTGCCGCGACTTGTGCCCGCGCCTCCCGCGGCGGCTTTTATTTCGTCGGTAATGCCCTCAACTCTTGAAATAAGCTTTGCTCCGGGGGTTGAGGGGTTTGAGTCGTAGAGGCCGTCTATATCGCTCAAAATCACCAAAAGGTCTGCTCCGATAAGTTTTGCGACGATTGCCGAAAGGGTGTCGTTATCGCCGAACTCTATCTGCTCGGCGCTTATTGAGTCATTTTCGTTTACTATCGGTACGGCACCGAAAGAAAGGAGCGTTTCGAAAGTATTTACGGCGTTTTCTTTTAAAACGTCGTTATCCACCACATCTTTTGTAAGAAGGAGCTGGGCGACGGTGTGGTTGTAATCGGAAAAAAGACGGGAATAAAAATCCATAAGTTCAAGCTGGCCGATAGCCGCAAGAGCCTGCTTTTTTCGGGTTTCGTCGGGGCGCTGTTTTATGCCCATAACGCCCATGCCAACGCTTATTGCGCCGCTTGTAACGAGGATTATGTCTTTGCCTTGATTTTTAAGCTCCGAAAGAACTTTTACGAGTTTTTCCACGCGGCGAATGTTAATTCCCCCGCCGGCATAAGTTAGAGTGGAAGTGCCCACTTTAAAAACTATTCTTTTTGCATTTGCAAGACTGCTCATAATATCTCTCCGTAAAATATTTATTATCTACAAAAATAAGGTTGCCAAAAACCGACCGTGCAAATTTTTGCATGGCGAGATTTATATGACAACCCCTCTTTTTCTACCAAAAGTATTCGGCAAACTACTGACGAAGACCCTCTCTGCACTGTTTGATTTTTTCGTTTACACTCTTAACGTCGGTTTCAACTCTTTCGAGAAGATCGTCTGCATATTTAATTGCCGCAAGTTTAATTTCTCTGCCGTCTTTTTGAGCTTTTGAAACGATATCGTTTGCAGTGGCGTTTGCCTGCTTGGTGATTTCGTGTTCATCTACAAGGCTCATGATTTTATGCTCGGCTTCTTTGATTTTGGCATCGGCCTGTTTTTGAGCATCGTTGATAATTCTCTTGGAATCTTCGGCTATGGATTTTGCCACTCTGAGCTCATCGGGAAGCTGAAGGCTTATATCGTTGATAAGCTCCATAACCTGCTCTTTGTCGATAAAAGTTTTTTTGATAATCGGAATTTCAAAACCTTTCTCAATAACTTCCTCAAGCTCGCTCAACAATTCTATAACATCCATCTTTTGTATTCCTCCTATAACTTTTTATTCATGGCAACGGCAATAATTTCTTCTTTCATGTCGTCCGGCACAAGCCCATCAAGGCAACCGCCGTGCCGCGCAACCTCTTTTACAATACTTGAGCTTAAATACTGATATCTTGCGCTTGTCATCATAAAAAGAGTTTCTATGTCTTTGGAAAGTTTATGGTTCATGAGAGCCATTTGAAACTCATATTCAAAATCGGACACTGCGCGAAGACCTTTTATAATAACGCCTGCGTTTTTTTCTTTCATGTAGTCCACAAGAAGACCCGAAAAGGTATCAACTTCAACATTGTCTAAATCTTTTGTAACCCTTTTTATCCATTCCATTC
>CAZSIY010000051.1:0-8815 GCA_964606825.1 uncultured Oscillospiraceae bacterium
GGACAGATTACGACGTAATAACAAAATTAATCTCGCCTATAAAAATGCCCTCGGTTTACGTTACCGAGATGTTTTGCGACCGCCTCGCCGCAAGCAAAATATATCAGGGCGAAAACTACAACGGCTCTCACCCCATAAATTATTTTTTAAAATCGAAAAAAACAAGGCTTATTCACCCGGAAACGTCAGACAGAATAGAGTTTCTTTTGCACATGCTCGAAAGACGCGGTGAAGAGGCAACTTTTGATTATTTAAAAAAACATAACAGAGATTTTTATTAAAAACGGAGGAATGTGTAATGACGTTTGCAGAACTTATTTTAATTGCCGTGGGGCTTTCTATGGATGCGTTTGCGGTTTCGGTCTGTAAGGGCCTTTCTCAAAACAAGTTAAAATCCGCCGACTACTTAACCGTAGGTCTTTATTTCGGCGGTTTTCAGGCGCTTATGCCTTTTATAGGTTATGTTGCGGGGTATAAATTCCAAAACGTAATATCAAAGTTTGACTATATGATATCTTTTGTGCTCCTTGCAATAATCGGCGCAAATATGATAAAAGAGTCTCTCGACGGCGATGACGAAGGGGGGTCTTCATCTTCGGGTATGCTTGCACTTGCGGTGGCTACCAGTATCGATGCCCTTGCCGTTGGCGTAACTTTTGCCGCGCTGGGGTGTAAGTTCGTAGGAGATTTTACCGAAAATATATTTTTCAATGTTGTAACCATAGGCTTAACTACTTTTGTAATATCTATGGTGGGCGTGAAAATCGGTAGCGTTTTCGGTACAAGATATAAAAAGAAAGCCGAAATTGCCGGCGGCGTGATTTTAATTCTTATAGGACTTAGAATGTTTGTTTCTCATTTTTTGAAATAATGATAAAAATTTCTTATTTTGTAAAATAAGGAAAACCGCGGCTTCCGAGCCGCAACCGGGATAGGGCATTTAGAGAGCACGCTCACCCCCCCGCCCTCAAGAAATTCGCCTACATGCTGTAATTTGTAAAATTTAAAATCTTAGCCGCGCCGAGGTGAAACAACGAGTTTCACTTGCGTAGCTAAAAACGACGAAACTATATGAAATTGAAAAATGTTTCGTCGTTTTTTCTTGTGATTTTTTGCAATATAAAAAAGCCTGTACGGCTTATTCATATGGGATTAGATTCGCAAAACGTAAAAACGAGGCTTTTGTGCATCGCAATTTTATTTCGAAAGGCTTCCCCAATTAGGAGATAAATTCTTAAAAAATATCCTCTAAAAGCTCTGTTTTCATTAATAAAATATTCATAAACTTGTGATGTAAATGAAATAAATGTCAATTCGTCACAGAAAACTGTCAATTCGTCACAAAAGTATTGACAAATGAATTTTTTATGTTATAATATCCGCATAAAATCTTGCTACGCAATATATAAAGGCTCCTCCTTTGTGTGCAAGCACATAAAACTTATCCCCCCCCGAAAGGAGAACGCACATGAAAATGCGGAAAATTTTATCAATCATACTTTCGATAGCAATTGTAATGTCTTTGCTTCTTACAAGCGTTGCATTTGCATCGGAAGGCGCGCCGTCAACGGGCGGCTCAAACACAACTTTGCAGCGAGTAAGCTGTACGGAAACTGAAAACGACACGGATCCCGCTGAACACAGCGTAGGCACAGACGGCATTTGCGAAGATTGCGGAAGTTTCGTAATTAAAACCGCCGCCGACCTTATAGCCTTTGCAAATGCTGTAAATAACAATGACAGCAGTTTAAGCGCCGTAATGGAAGCCGACGTTACATTAAACAGTAATGTTTTAAATGAAAATTTAGAACTTAACGAAGGCAATTTTACCTCATGGTCGATGATTTACGACAATGTAGAGGATACGGGTTATGAAGGCACGTTTAACGGAAAAGGGCATACAATAAGCGGAATGTATTTACATGTTTCCACTGTAAATAGCGGTGCCGCAATGTTCGGCAAGATCGGAGAAAACGGTGAAGTAATAAATTTGGGAATTATAGACTCATATTTTAAATCTACCGGATATGGCCAGACACAAGCCTCGTCAATATGCTTATACAACAAAGGAATAATAGATAATTGTTACACTAAATCCTATTTAGCAGCGTCTATACTTGTTGGCGGAATATGTATATCAAACGACGGGCAGATAAGAAATTGTTATAATCTAGGTAAAATAAACTCTCTCTCTCAAGGAATAGCCGGAATAGTTGCATATAATAATAGTGGTGTTTCAAACTGCTATGATACATCTTGCGGGAAAATAAACTTTTCAGGTGACGGTTTTCTCTCAAATTGTTACGTACTCGGAGACAGCGTATCAATGTCCACCGGAGTAAGCACGGTTATTTCCGAAAAATTCGCAAGCGGTGAAATCGCCTACCGCTTAAATGGCAGCACAAGCACGGGCACGCTTGCATTCGGTCAAACAATAGGCACTGACGCAACCCCTGTGCTCCATAACGGCAAAAATACTGTTTACAGAACAAAAGGCTGTATTGGGTATTCCAACAACGAAACCGCCGAAACAAAGCACATCACGGGTGAAGATGGCATATGCACCGGTTGCGGCGCTTTTGTAATAAAAACCGCCGATGACCTCATTGTTTTCGGTAATACGGTAAATACAAAAAACATCTCTTTAAATGCCTCGCTGGAAGCTGACATTATATTAAACGAAAACCTTTTAACCGGTGAAATGGAATTAAACAGCGGTTCATTTACCACGTGGGAGCCGATAAATCAGTGCACCTCGCACGAAGACTCGAGCGGATATAGAGGCACATTTGAAGGCAATGGCCACACCATAAGCGGAATGTACATACCGAGCGGTACTTTTGCAGCAATGTTCGGCGTTATAGAAAGCGGCGGTGCGGTAAGAAATTTGGGAATAATAAATTCGTATGTAAATGGTGTTTGGACTTCGGCAATTGCAAGTTCGAACTACGGAACAATAGAGAATTGCTATGTAAAATCAAATATTGCATGTACAATAAGCGGCGGTGGAATTTGCCGTCTGAATGTCGGTACCATAAACAATTGCTACAATATAGGAAAGGGTAGCACAAAGGTGGGCGGAATAGTAGGAATGAACTATGAAAATGTTTCAAATTGCTATGATGCTTCTTGCGGGAATATATCCATTTCCTCAGCCGGCAGATTTACAAATTGCTATGTTTTGAGCGACACGGAAACTTCCGTATCGAACGCAACCGTAGCAACTTCCGAAAAATTCGCAAGCGGCGAAATCGCCTATCTCTTAAACGGCGAAAAAAGCACGGGCAACCTTGCTTTCGGCCAAAAGATAGGCACCGATGCAACGCCCGTGTTCAACAACGGAAAAAACACTGTGTATGTAACGTCGGGGTGCAAATCCTACGCCAACGAGGCAAATGTTAAAAAGGAACATACTTATGAAAACGACATTTGCAAAGTGTGCGGCAGTGTACAGCCGAAAGAGCCCGCCTTTGTAAACGGTGTATACCAAATAGGCTTGGCAAGCGAGCTTTCGTGGTTTGTGTACGAAGTAAACGGAGGCAACGGTAACATAAACGCTTGCCTTACGGCGGATATCACATTAAATGAAAATGTTCTTTCGGAAAACGGAGAGCTCAATAACGGCTCGTTTATTAAGTGGGTTCCCATCGGTTTAGGCGAGGCAACCCCGTTTAAAGGCACTTTTGACGGAAACGGATATGCAATTAAAGGATTGTATTTTAACGATACTACCGTGGATTACGCGGGTCTTTTCGACAACGTTGCAAGCGGAAGCATTGTAAAAAATGTAGCTTTGAAAGATGCGTATATTTATGCCGGAGCAGGGGTTGCGGGAATTTGCGTAACGCCGGGCGGTGAAGTGGTAAACTGCTTCACCGAAGGTGTTTTTGATACTGAGGAAAGCTACGGCACTGCATACGGTATATGCGCATCCGGATATTTAACGGCAAATTGCTTTACAACTGCCGTGGATACAGACGGAGATTATTTATATGTATGCGGCCTCGGACGAGTTTCCGAAAATTGCTATAATTTGTCATATTCCGATACATTAACCTCATTTAGCGAAGAAAGCCTTAAATCGGGTAAAGTGGCATATCTTTTGCAAAACGGCTGTACAATAGACGGCAAAAAATATGACGGCTCAATATGGGGCCAGGAATTGGGCGTAGACAATTACCCCGTGTTAAACGGCGCAAACGGAAAAAAGGTTTCTGCCACAAAAGGTTGCGTAACGTACAATAACTCGGGCAGTGTCGCCGAAAAAGAACATAATTTTGACGATACGATGTACTGCATCGACTGCCATAAATATGAAAACGAAGAGCCGCAGTTTAAAAACGGCGTGTATGAAATAACAAACGTAAAAGAGCTCTACTGGTTTATGTATGAAGTAAACAGCGGCAACAGCGACATAAGCGCAAAACTTATGAACGACATAGAGGTAAACAGCGGTGTTATAGACAGCGACCAAAACCTCGCTCAAGACACGAGCAAGTTTAAAGTTTGGACGCCGATAGGCGAAATGTATTTTGCGGGTAATTTTGACGGAAATTATCACAAAATAAGCGGACTTTACTTTGAAAACTACGTGGCTGATGGCGTAGGCTTTATAGGAAATTTGGGCGATTATGATTATGCGAAATCTTCTTATGTCAGAAACCTCGGAATTGAAAATTCATATTTTGAGGGCTACACGTATGTAGGCGCAATATGCGGCAATGTTATAAACGGGGTTATAGAAAATTGTTACAACACTTCCACCGTTATAGGATGTGATTACGTAGGCGGTATTTCGGGCGCTTGCGGCGAAATTTATAACTGCTACAACACCGGATTTACGTCGGCAAGTTATGCCATATGTGATTATTACGGACCGATAGTGGGCGATGTTGAGTATGCTACTGTGCAAAACTGCTACTACTACGTTCCGGGTGCTTATTTTACAAATGAACGCGGCATTTTCAAGAATGCAGAAAGTTTTGCAAACGGCGAAGTGGCATATTTGCTCCAAGATAGCCAAAGAGCCGACAGCTCGGGAAAGGTTGCCCACGTGTGGGGTCAAACATTAAGCGGTAGCGACAAGCAGGCTTTGCCCGTTTTTAAAGGCTCTAAGGTATATGCTTCCGAGGGCAATTGCTTAAAAGAATATTCAAACACAAAATTGGGTAAAAAAGATCATGATTGTGGCGAAGACAGCATATGTAAAATTTGCAGCGCATACATTATTAAAACAAAGGCTCAGCTCTACGCCTTTGCGGAGGCGGTGAATGCCGGCAACAACACTCTTGATGCTTCTTTGGAAGCGGATATTGTGATTAATGAAGATGTTTTAGATGAGAACTACTATGCAGACACGAGCAGAAATTATGAAGCTTGGACGCAGATTTGCCCGGGAACAGCAAATGACACGGAATATAACGGCACGTTCAACGGCAATGGCCACACTATAAGCGGAATTCACATGGTTGATTTGGAAAGTGGAGACGGCGGCACGGCAATGTTTGGCGTTATAGGATCATACGGTGTTGTGGCGAACTTGGGAATTGAAGATTCATATTTCTTCAGTTTTGCCTCAAGTGCCTCCATAGCAGTTATCAACAAAGGCGTTATAGCCGCTTGCCACAGCGACTCTTATGTTGGTTCAAGCAGAATTAGAGGTGGAATTTGCGCCGAAAACGATTCTTTGGTATACAATTGCTGCAACATCGGAAGAATAGAAACTACCGAAAGTTACGGTGGAATTGTAGGCGGAAATATAGGTTATGTGATAAATTGCTGTGACATCAGTTGCGGAAATATTGTATGTACAGATGATGGCTATATAGAACATTGTGTAGTGCTCGGAGGCGGTATTTCAGGACCTTCTGTGCTTTATGCAACAGTGTATGGTTTTATGAATGGTGAAATGGCACGTTATTTGAGGAGCGGTGAGCAGAAAAATATTGATGGAATTGACGTAAGCTTTGCTTACGGTTGGGGCCAGACTCTCGTAGGCAAGAATAAAGACGAAGCGCCTGTTATTACAAACGACCCTCAAAAGGCGGTTTACGCCGTAACGTTTGCACTAGATGCAAACCCAAATAATGTGTGGATAGGAGCTGCAAATCCAAGCGGCACTCCCTATATTCCTTATATTCCCTCATCATCTTACGGAAATACTTGGGTTTACAACGGTAAAAAGTTTACTGCGTTAACACCCGTGAACGATGATATAATCGTGACTGCGGCTACTGACGATTACAGTGTTTACATAGATCAAAATTCAAGTGTATTTGTATTTGCGGAAGATGAGGGAATATATCAGCTCATTTTGGCGGCGTATAAAGACGGCGAAGTTGTAGAAACCCAGAGCGAAACAGTTGAGATGAATTCGGAAATGGAAGGTCAATACATTACAAACTTAGAATTTGATGCCTCAGATGTTGATTACGTAAAGGCGTTCTTGTTTGATAATTTTGATAACCTTACGCCTTTGTGCGAAGCGGATGCTAAAATGAATGTGAGTGCGCCGCGTTAAAAATCGGTGAATTGCCGAATTTTCGGTGTTCAATATATTGCAAAAAGTAAATGGATGTGGAAACAGGCTGCTGTGGCAGCCTGTTTCCATTTTGGAAAGTAAGATTTTTTGTGGGTTTTATCCCCTCGCAGCACCAAACGTACAATCTTCATTGGTATTTGTTTTTTAAGATTTGCCAATGCGACAAAGGCTTTTATGCACCGCAATGTTATTCCGAAATGTGAAGCCTTTTTTTCTTCACATTATAATCTATACTCCTCCCTCAACTTCTAAAATTCACATCATCGCGCGTTGCTATAATATTCGGAAAGGATTTTTTCAGCACGAAAAGGGTATACTCTATCATTTCCTCGCGAAAGCGTTTTTCCTTTTTATTTTGAAAATGTTCTATAAGCATACCCGAGAGTGCCTCGGAATAAAAATTTGTAAGATATTTTTTAAAATTTCCAAAGGCGAGCTAAACACCTTAAACAACATGATAAATAAATTTATTACCGATGCGGACGACTTGGACGACAGCGCGAAAATTCACTTAGACAACATCTCAAAGCACGCCAAAACCGCAAAAAACAGCACGCAAACCCTTTTGGACAGCGGAAGCGACTTTATAGACGACAACGTGGACGAGATAAACGCACAAAGCGCCGTTTTGCCCGACACGATAGACAAACTTGTGCCTGTTTTCGACAATTTGGAAGACGCCATGACGGAAATTGCCGACGCGGTGGACGAACTTAAAATACAATTTCCCGATTTGAGCGACGAATTTGACGAAATAGACGTCGGCATTTCGTATATTTCAAACGCTGAAAAGAGTATAAGGCGTGCGATTTCCCGAATGGACGATGTAATAGGCTTTAATCACCCGTCGGCGGTAAAAAAATCGCTCACGCAAATGGGTGAAGCAATAGAAGACATAATTGTCGCAATGCAAAACATAAAAAAGCCGTGGACAATATTGAAAAAATCATCACTTCTCACCCCAAAGATTTTGAGAACATCGGCGCGGATATTCAAAAGATAAACAAAAATTTAAAAACAATCGGAGAAAACGTTTTAAGTAACATTTCTTCACTTAAAACCATAAAGAAAAGCCTTGACACAATTACCGTGAATTTCAGAATTGACTTTTCCGAGTTTCAAAACGCCGCTGACGACATAAAGCACGCCGTAAGGCACTTCAGCGACTCAATGTATTACATAACAAAAGGTTTAGAAGGCTTATCTTCGGAGCTTTCGGGCATATCCGACAAACTCTACGACATAGACGGTGACTTAAAAGGCACAAAAGACCACATTCAAAAAGGCTTTGACCTTCTAGCTTTTGCATCGGGCGATATAAAAGATGACCCGGGCGACATTGCGGGCGCTGTGGCAATTGAGTACTCGAAAGACCCCGAAGACGACATTGAAAAGCCGGCCACTCTTAACTTTACTTATTGCACAAAAACTGTTATTCACTCTTGCGTAACCGACTGCAAAATCACAGGCAAAAAGAATTGCACCGGCGGTGTTGCGGGACTTGCCGAAATAGGCACAATATACATGTGCGAAAACTATGCAAAATCTTCCGTAAGCGGCAAAAAATACGTTGGCGGAATTGCCGGGCAATCCGATACGGTAACGTCGTGTTGCACAATAGTAAAAGTGATAGGCGAGGAAAACGCGGGCGCCGTTTGCGGCATTGCCGGAAGTTTGGATAAACTTTACGGCAACTTTTTTGCGGACAGTGACATTGGCGCGGCAGACGGAATAAGCTATTCGAGAAAAGCGGTACCTGCCGAATTTGAAGTAATTAAAAACATAAATAAAGTTCCAAAAAGGTTTATAAGTTTTACCGTAACGTTTATAGCGGACGACAAGGTGGTAAAAAACGAGGAGATTAAGTACGGCGAGAGCACAAAGCGCATAAAATATCCCGCCGTTCCCGAAAAAAGAGGGTCACTTTGGAAAATGGTCCGAAATTAAAGACAAAAAGGTAACGCAAAACATTGAAATAAACTGTAAATATAGGCCTTTTGTGACAGTTGTTTCAAGCCTTGAGAAAAACGTAACCAAAAAGCTCTCCGTTGCGTTGGCTGAGGGCAACTTTAACGACGAAACGACAATTAAAGCCAAAGAAAGCTCAAAAACTCTGCCCGTAAAATCTGGGAGAGTAAAAGTTTACGATGTTTCGATAGAAAATGCCGACAAGGCGAAAAACAAAGAAGTAAAAATACATTTGATAAACGAGAACAAAGATAAAGTTACCGCTTGGACATAAAAAGGCGGCAACTGGGTAAAAACACAAATAAC
>CAZSIY010000052.1:0-8810 GCA_964606825.1 uncultured Oscillospiraceae bacterium
AGGTATGATTTTGAGGTTGCCCTCTTTATCCGCCCAGCGGTGATCAGAGAGCCATTTATTCACATTTCCGAGGCCCGCATTATAGGCAGCAATTGCGGTGGCAGTGTTACCGCCGTACAAATCTTTGAGATAAGAAAGATAGGCGCAACCCACGCAAATATTTTGCTTGGGGTGATAGATATCTTCAAGTTCGATATCAAGTTTTAAATTTTCAACGCACCAAAGGGCGGTTTCCTCTTTAAGCTGCATTAAGCCTTTTGCCGATTTATGGCTTTGAGCCTCTTCGGTAAAACTGCTCTCGGAGCTTATAACGCCCATTACAAGGTATTCGTCGAGGTTGTATTGGGAACTGTATTTTAAAATTTCTTCTTCATATTTAAGGGGATAAATCGCTTTCATTACCGGGCGTATCAAAGACGTGCTTATTGCCGCAACAATAAGCACTTTTAAAACACAGGATATCAAAGACGATTTTTTCTTTTTTGCCATGTCAGCCTCCAAACCGCTCTTTGAGAGCTGTTTCCAATTCTTCCAAGGTGCCGTTGTTTGAAATTACAAAATCGCAATGTGACGTGTAAAACTCGTCGCTCGGCTGGCTTTCTATGCGTGCGAGAGCTCGGCTTTCAGTCAAATTGTCGCGCAGGCAAATTCTTTTTACGCGGTTTTCCTTTGACGACAGCACGGCAAGGGTTACGCCGCAGAGCTTGTTCAGTCCGGCTTCGAAAAGCAAAGGCGCATCAAAAAGGATATCCTTTTCGGAATTTTGAGCAATAATTTTTTCTGTTTCTTCTATTATGTATTTGTGGGTTATGGAATTCAGCTTTTTAAGTTTTTCAGCATCGGAAAAGACGATATCGCCCAGGGCGCGTCTTTTTAATTCTCCGTTTTCATCTATAACGCCGCTTCCGAAAACGCTTTCTATCTCCTTTAGGCAAGGGGAACCTTTTTTGCTTGTTTTGCGGGAAAGGGCATCCATATCCACAATTTTAAACCCTTTTTTCTCAAAAAACGGGCAAGCGGAGCTTTTTCCGCTTCCGCTACCGCCTGTAAGACCTACAATCATATAAAAACCTCACTTCGTATCGTACCAGGAATGGCCTGTTTTTGTTTCCGCAACGAGGGGAACGCAAAGCTCCACCGCGCTTTCCATACACTCTTTTAATAGATTTGCCGCCAATTTGGCTTCCGATCGTTCCGCTTCGATAATGAGTTCGTCGTGAACCTGCAAAATCAATTTTGAGAGCAAATTTTCCTCTTTTAAGCGGTGATTAACCTTTACCATGGCAATTTTTATTATATCCGCCGCACTACCCTGAATGGGGGTGTTTCTTGCCATTCTTTCGCCGGAAGAGCGCACCATGAAATTACCCGAATTTATTTCGGGAATGGGGCGGCGCCTTTCAAACATTGTGGACACAAAGCCGCTTTCCTTGGTTGTTTCTATAATATGCTCCATATATTTTTTTACGCCGGGATAGCGCGAAAAATAATTTTCTATATATTCGCGCGCCTCTTTTACGGAAATTTCCAAGTCTTTTGCAAGGGAAAAGTCGCCCATGCCGTATATAATGCCGAAATTTATCGTTTTGGCGCGGCTTCGCATAAGCGGAGTAACCTCATCGGGCGAAACGCCGAAAACGCCCGCGGCGGTGGCGGTGTGGATATCTTCATTGTTTTTAAAAGCGGCAATAAGGTTTTCGTCACCCGAGATATGGGCAAGGACTCTTAGCTCGATTTGCGAATAGTCGGCATCTACGAGCACATAGCCCTCTTTTGCAACGAACATTTTTCTGAGCTCGCGGCCGATTTCGGTGCGAACGGGAATGTTTTGCAAATTCGGCTCCGCGGAGCTTATTCTTCCGGTAACGGTAACGGTTTGTTTAAAATCGGAATGAATCCTTCCCGTTTTGGGATTTACCACGGCAAGCAAACCGTCGCCATAAGTGGAATTTAATTTGGACAAGCGACGATATTCGAGGATTTTTTCCACAATTTCGTGCTCGGAACGCAATTTTTCAAGCACTTCGGCGTTTGTGCTGTAACCTGTTTTCGTTTTTTTTGCGGCTTTCATGCCGAGTTTTTCAAAAATGATTATGCCCAGTTGCTTTGGCGAATTTATATTGAATTCTTCACCGGCGAGGGCATAAATTTCACTCTCTAAGGCGTTTATGCTTACTTTAAGCTCTTCGTTGAAACGCTCCAAATTTTCGCGATCTATGAGAACGCCCTCAATTTCCATATCGGCAAGAACGCGAACAAGAGGGAGCTCTATATCGTAGAAAAGTGAGGTCATGCCGCTTTCTTTTATTTGCTTTTCAAGCTCGATTTTTATTTTTTCCGAAACGCCGAGCGTTTGGGAAACGTAGGATTTTACGTCTTCCTCGGAAAGTTCCGACACGGAGAGCATTTTTTTGCCGCTTCCGAAAACATCTTTGTCGCTTTTTATATTTACCGAAAGATGCGAGGCGGCAAGGTCGCTCACGTCGTAAGAAGAGCGGAGCGGGTTTATGATATATGCGGCAACGCCGAGGTCGAAATAGTCGCCTGCGAACGAAATGCCGTATTTTGCGGCAAGCACCATATCCGCCTTAATATCTGCCGAAACTTTGGTTAAATCGGCGTTTTCAAGGCATGGTTTTACAACAGAAGCCACATTTTCCGCATCGCTTTTAACAAAATACGCCTTGTTTTCCGAAACAAAAGCCGCGGCGCAAAGGGCACCGTCTTTTTCGAAAAATTTATACACAAAATTTTCTTTGCATTTTTTTATTGTTTCCTCGGCCTCGGCCAAACTTAAAATTTCAGTTTCGGGAAAATCGAAATTCGCGTTTGGCGTATCTCCGCTTATACGCTTTAGAAAAACGGAAAATTCAAGGTTTGTAAAAAGCTCTGTGAGACGCGTTGTGTCGTAGGGTTTTACCGTGGCATCGTCAAGCGAAAAATCAAGTGGAACATTACGGTCTATCGTACAGAGAGTTTTGCTCAAAATTGCCATCTCTTTGCCCTCTTCGAGTTTTTTCCTTGCGGCGGGTTTTACTATGGGGTCGTCTAAATTTTCATAGAGATTTTCTATTGATTTAAACTTTTTGATGTATTCAAAAGCCGTTTTTTCGCCTATTCCCTTAACGCCGGGAACGTTATCGGAGCTATCGCCCATGAGACCTTTAACGTCTATAAACTCGGTGGGGGTAACGCCGTAGCGGTCTTCGATGTCGTCGGAGTCGAGCTCTTCGGTTGCGTTGGCGCCGCCTTTGGTTACTGTAAGAAGAATTTTCACGGTGTCGGAAGCCAATTGCAAGTCGTCTCTGTCGCCCGTGAGAATGTAGCACTCGGTTTCGTTTTCACGGCAAATTCGGCTTACCGTACCTATGATATCATCAGCCTCGTAGCCCTCTTTTTCGAGAACGGCAATATTCATTGCGCCGAGAACTTCTTTCATAACAGGCATTTGCATGGCGAGCTCATCGGGCATTCCTTTGCGCTGAGCCTTATAGCCGGAGTACATTTTATGTCTGAACGTGGGTGCTTTAAGGTCGAATGCAACGGCTATATAATCGGGATTCAGTTGCTCTTCGTGCTTAAAAAGGATATTTAAAAATCCGTAAATGCCGTTTGTATACAGCCCGTGCTTATTTGTAAGCATTTTTATGCCATAAAACGCGCGGTTTATTATACTGTTGCCGTCTATCAGCAAAAATTTTTTCACGATTATCACTTCCTTAACGTCTATGATAACACATATTTAAAAATTTTTCTACCCTACCGGGTAAAATTTTACAATTTCTTCCGCAATTTCTTTAAAAACGGGCACTGCCGAGAGGGAGCCGCTTTTGCCGTTTTCCACGAAAACCGCCGCGGCGTAGCGGGGATTGTCCGACGGAAAATACCCGCAAAACCAGCCATGAACGAGGTTTTCGCCATTTTCATACCAGCCTGTTTCTGCGGTACCTGTTTTGCCGGAAATTTTCACTATGTCACTTTTTGCGTCGGAGGCTGTGCCGCTTTGAACGGCAAGGGTCATAAATTTGCCGATTTCGACGGCGGTTTCGAAACTTATCACCCGTCTTTCGTCGTTTTCGCGCAAATTTCGCTTTGCGGCGCCGTTTTTCGAAACTATTGCTTCAGCAAGATTTACGCAGTTTGCAACGCCGTTGTTTGCAATAATTGCCGTCATATTCGCCGCCTGGACGGGCGTTATCAAAATTTCGCCCTGACCAATGCTGTAATTCACGGCTTCGAAAATTCCGCAATTTTGTTTTTGGGGAATATTTCCCTTTTGCTCTTCCAAGCCGTCAAAGCAAAGCACACGCTCGCCCAAGCCGAACATGCGCGCGGCGTTTAAAAGGGAAGCGCCGCCGACTGTTATTCCCGCATTGTAAAAAACGCAATTGCAAGATGCGGCAAAGGCTTCGGCAAAGTTTATGTTTTGGTGGCCATCTTTTTTGTGGCAGGCAAAATTTCTTTCATTTATATTGTACATGCCGCCGCAAAAGAACGGCGTTTCGCTTTTTATCGTCCCGCTTTCCAAGGCGGCGGAGGCGGTTACTATTTTAAAAATACTTCCCGCGTTATACGCGCAAATACAGCGATTTACAAGCTGAGAAGAATTTGAAGAGAGGTAGTCGGAAACGCTGTTTCTGTCAAAGGCGGGGCGGCTTGCCATGGCAAGAACGTCGAAATTTCGGGAATTGAGCACCACAACGGCGCCGCTGATTTCGTATTTATCCATAACGGTTTCGGCGATTTTTTGCACGTGACAATCCAGCGTAAGCTTTATGCCGCAGTCTTCAAAGGCTTCGTCGGTAACGCCCACGCCGCTTTTTTGAATGATATTTCCCGCGGCATCGGTTAAAACGTTCATCTTAACGGAGGCAGGCGCTTTAAGGGTTGTATTAAAGCATTTTTCAAGACCGCTTACGCCGTCGCCGTCGGAATTTACGTAGCCTATAAGGTGCTCGGCAAGGCTGTTTACGGGATATCTTTCCGTAACGGTAACAGATGAGTTTTCGGTGGGCGATATGACTTTGGATTTGTTTTCCACAAGCGGTATCATATTGCGGTCGTAAAAAATTCCGCGATGTTTTTTTATCTCGATTGTGCGGGTGCGCTGTATGGCGGCGCTTTTGGAATATGTTTTGTTTTTGAAAAAGCATATTCCCGCCTCGGCGAAAACAAGCACGCCTATTGCGGCGGCGATTAAAAACGAAAAGATTTTTAAGCGTTTTTTTAACATTTTATCACTCCGAAAATACTTATTGGGTAGTTTTTTCAAATATTGTCAAAAATATACTTGCAATTTTCGCGATATAGTTATAAAATATAGTTATCAAAAAAGGAAGAAGGTTTTCTTTATGAAAAAAGTTTACGAAATGGAAATAGCCGGATTAAAGCGTTCGCTTCCGCTTTTTAAAGTGTGCGACGGGCTTTGCATTGCGGCGTTTATTATTCTCGGCGATGTGGAAATAACCGAGGCGGGTGCGAAGGCTCTTCTTGAAAAAGCGCCCGAATACGACATAATGCTCACTGCGGAATGTAAGAGCATACCCCTTATTTACGAAATGGCAAGGCAAAGCGGCAAAAACGAATACGTCGTTGCCAGAAAAGGCGTAAAGGTTTACATGGAAGATGTGATTTCAACCGATGTAAATTCAATTACCACGGCAAATCTTCAAAAACTCTATCTTGGAAAATCCGATGCCGACATGCTCAAAGGTAAGAAGGTTTTAATTGTAGACGACGTAATAAGCACAGGCGAGTCGCTCACGTCGCTTGAATATCTCGTGAAAAAAGCGGGCGGAACAACCGTTGGAAAAATGGCAATTCTCGCCGAGGGTGACGCGGCAGAGCGCAACGATATAATTTTCCTTGAAAAATTGCCGTTATTTGACGAAGAGGGAAATGTTAAAGAATAATTCATTGACAAAAGGATAAACTTGTATTATACTTAAAGTAGGCGATTTTTCGCCTGCATATGGGGACGTAAAGGTTTCGACGGGGATTTTGAACCGTGAGGAGCGAGCAGCGGCGAGAACCGCTTAAAAATCTCACTTTTAAAATTAAACGCTAACGATAATTTAGCTTACGCTGCCTAATTAAGGCGGCCGTCTTTACCGGGAGGACCACGGCTCGGATAAAGGCGTCATCGAGTGGTGAACGTGAGCGGGCGATGCTTCTGACCCGCCATGAATAAGGAGCTACCGAGCGTCGAAGTTTGTTTGCGGACTTTGGCGTGAGGGAATTTTCAACCACAAACTGCGCTCGGAGAGCCTCATGCTGATAGATTTTCGGACAGGAGTTCGATTCTCCTCGTCTCCACCATACGAAGTCACGACAAAAGTCGTGGCTTTTTTGCGGAAAACACATATTTTGTGAGAAAATGGTAATGATAGTTTAACATATTGCGTTTAATTTATTTTTGTGGTAAAATAGTACTACAAGAAAACTGATTTTATGCTGACAATAAAACAAATATCCGAAGCTGTTCGGGGATATGACGTAAAAAATCACATTATTCGGTTCGTATGCCGACGGAAGAAGCGTTGAATGTTGAAGTAGATGTTATACATGCACCTCTCGAAAAAGATGCAATGATTTCTCCGCAAAGGACGGTTGAAATATATGCGGCATAGAGATAAAATAGCGTTTGAAAAATAATAAATAGGTCAGAATACAACGCCGTTTCATGGAGAGATATTGCCGCACACAAGTACCAAACTTTAAAAATGGGCGACGTTTTTAAAACGGTTACGGAAGATTTTGTTGAATTAAAAGATAGTATACAAAAAATATTAAAATCAGAAAGCGAAAAGTGAATTTATTTACAAAAAAGACTTGAATTCAGCGAGGCTTTGTAGTATAATCGTCATATACGATTTAAGCGTATTCGTCGCCTGAGTTTCCGAAAGGGCTTTTGCGACTAAACGATACAAATACTTTCAAGGAGGTGTATCCCGATGGCATACGTTATTAACGATGATTGCATCAGCTGCGGCGCTTGTGCCGGAGAATGCCCCGTAGGCGCTATTTCCGAAGGCGACGGTAAATTTGAAATAAATGCAGATGAGTGCATCGAATACGGCGCATGCGCAGGTGTTTGTCCTGTAAGCGCTCCCAATGCTGAATAATTTTTGAAATCGAGGGAGGCTGTCAAAACTTGACAGCCTCTTTTGGCTATTAGGATTGATATTATGGAAAGAACAGATGATCTCGGCCTTTGCGGCCTTAAATTAATACAAAATACCGACCTTTTTTGCTTTGGAACAGACAGCGTGCTTTTAAGTAATTTCGTGCGCGCGAAAAAAGAGAGCACCGTTGTGGATTTTTGCACCGGAAACGGCATAATCCCCGTACTTTTGTCCGCAAAGACAAACGCAAAAAAGATATACGGCATAGAAATTCAAGAACCCTCTTACTCGCTCGCGGTGAGAAACGCGAAATTAAACGCTCTTGAAGGGCGCTTGGAATTTATAATGGATGACCTTAAAAATTGGAAAAAATATTTTGTCCACGGAAGCATAGACGTTGTAACGTGCAACCCGCCTTACATGAAAATAGGCGCGGGCTTTACAAATCCCGGCGATTACAAAGCCGTGGCAAGACACGAAATATTTATAAATTTTGAGCAAATTGCAAATATCGCCGCTCAAATTTTAAAGTTCGGCGGATATTTTTACGCAGTACATAGGGCAGACAGGCTTTGCGACGTGCTTTTTTCGCTACGGAAAAACGGCCTTGAGCCAAAGCGTCTTTGCTTTGTTTCGCCATCACCCGACAGGGCGCCGAACCTCATACTTGTAGAGGCTATGAAAGGCGCGAAGCCGTCACTGAAAATAGAAAACCCGATTTACGCAAATATATAACACAGGAGAAAAAAGATGAGTTACGGAAAATTGTACCTCGTTGCAACGCCGATAGGAAATCTTGACGATATGACATATCGCGCGGCGGAAACGCTTAAAAATTCAGACCTTATAGCGTGCGAAGACACGCGCCATTCTTTAAAACTTTTAAATCATTTGGGGATATCGAAACCGCTCACCAGCTATTTTGAGCACAACAAAAAGCAAAAGGGCGAATACCTTATCTCACTTTTAAAAGAGGGAAAAAACATAAGCCTTGTAACCGATGCGGGAACCCCCGCAATATCCGACCCCGGAGAAGATTTGGTAAAAATGTGCATCGAAGAAGGCGTTAAAGTGGTTCCGGTGCCGGGACCTGCGGCATTTGTAAACGCGCTTATCATTTCGGGAATGGACACCGGGCGTTTTTGCTTTGAAGGCTTTTTGTCGATAAACAAAAAGAGTCGCCGCGAGCACTTGGAGTCGCTTAAAGATGAGCGGCGCACCATGATTTTTCATGAAGCGCCCCATAAACTAAAAAACACCCTTGCCGATTTTCTTTTAACATTCGGCAACCGCCCGATAAGTCTTGTGCGCGAACTTACAAAACTTCACGAAGAATGTTTTAAAACCACTCTCAAAGAAGCTGTGGCATATTACGAAGAAAACCACCCCAAAGGCGAGTATGTGCTCGTTTTGGCAGGAAAAAGCGACGAAGAGATGAAAGATGAAATTTCGCAAACTTTTTCTTCCATGAGTATTTTTGAACACGTGCAATCGCTGATTTTAAGCGGAATAGACAAAAAAGATGCCATTAAAGAGGTGGCGGTACTCAGAAATATTCCGAAAAGAGAAGTTTACAACGAATATGTAAAATGTTGCGAGGAGGAATGATTATGGAAAAAAATTCTTTTTTGTACAAAGCAATGGCGAAATATCGATTTAAATTTTTAATAATAAACGTAGTGCTAA
>CAZSIY010000053.1:0-8683 GCA_964606825.1 uncultured Oscillospiraceae bacterium
ACGCAGCATTTTCAGCCGATTTTTCCTTGTGGAACATTTCCGATGCTTCTCTGGGAAACGAAGAGCTTTCTCACCTTGAAATGGTTGGTACAATTGTTTATCAGCTCACACGCGACCTAAATTCGGATTTAGTAAAAGACAGTGGATTTTATAACTACTTCATAAATCACTCTACCGGTGTCTACCCCGCCAATACAAACGGCACACCTTTTACCGCCGCATATTTGGCAGTAAGCGGTGACCCGATTACCGATCTTACTGAAAACTTGGCGGCTGAACAAAAAGCAAGAGCAACTTATGATAATATTTTAAGACTTTCCGATGACCCGGACGTGAATGATGTAATTAAATTCTTACGCGAACGCGAGATAGTTCATTACCAAAGATTTGGCGAAGCACTCGATTTGCTAACAGAAAAGCTAACCGAGAAAAACAAATTTTATATGAACAATTAAACGTATTGGCGGCGCAAAAACGCCGCCATATATTATTCTGTAGCCTTGAAATTATATATCGCCTTAATATGCGCGCTGATTTTTGCAAGCTCAATATTTTCGACAATTTCATCCATATTTTTATATGCCATGGGCGACTCGTCGAGAGTGAAATTATTTACACAAGTTGTGTATATCCCCGACATTTGCTTTTCATACTCTTCCATAGTGAGTTTTTTAAAAGCCTCTGAACGCGACATAATTCTTCCGGCACCATGAGGAGCGGAATAATTCCAATCAGCATTTCCCTTACCTACGCAAATCAAACTTCCGTCACGCATATTAATGGGTATAAGCAGTTTTTCGCCTAATTTTGCCAAAACAGAACCTTTTCTGAGAATCATTTCATTAACATCTATATAATTATGGATAGATTGAAAATCTTCCGTTTTCACAAGGCCTGTTCTTTCAAGCAACACTTCTGCCATTTTTTCGTGATTTCGATTTTCGAATTGTTGGCATATCTTTATAACCACGCTTTTTTCGCTCATAGCTTTAAACAAAGTGCAAAGCACGTCGCTGTCCATATCCGAAGTAATATAATGGTGTTTAAAATTGAATATATCACATTTTTCGAATTGATTATCCAGCAAAAACGAGCCTATTACGCCGCAAGGAGCAACCTCGGAATAAAAAATTCAACATGTCGACCATGCTCGGCAAAAGCAAAGCACCGGCTCGACGATATGTCGTCTTTTTTTCGATTTTTCAGTTATGACAATTCCTTGTTCGACATATTCTTTCATTTTTTTCTTACCGTAGACTCAGCAAACTGCATCGGAAATTTAAATTTCGACAAGTATTCGTCGGCTTTACCGAGAATTTCCGAAAGGGTGAGAATTACATCGGGCGAATGGAGAATATCGAGCAAAATAAAATGAAGAGTTATATCATAATCAGTAAAACTTTTCGCTTTGAACGCTTTGTAAAACGGATTGTGTTTAGTCAATCTGCTGTCAATTGAAACAAACACATTTTTCTCCTCGGAAGTGCGCGCGAAATTCATGTACCCTCCGAGCCAGCTTTCCATTCTGCGGCAAGCGTCATCATAAGAACGAGCACTTTTCTCCGTATATTCATCGCGGCTTTTAAAACCATATACATAAAATTCGCGCATAATATTGCGCATTTTTTAAATTTTTAATAAACTCGCTGTACGATGACATCGTTTCACCCCATATTCTTTTCATAATGCCGTCAAAATTCGATATTATCATTAACAAATTTATCAAACTGCCACTCGGGGCCGCTATACAAAAGATCATATACCAACTCTTTTAATTGGTCTTTCGTCAGTTTATTGATAAATTTACTTACTTTGTTGTCAAGCTCGTCTTGAATACGTTCTTGCCTTCTTCATATCTGATAATTTCGTTATAATATTCATCTGCCTCTTTGAGAAACGCCGTAAAATACAATGCAATCATATGCTTGCATATAATCCGCTTTTCGTTGGCATGCGAGCAATTACACTTTGACTTGCGCGGATGCTCAACATCTATAATAACATGGTACAGGCGCCCGTTCCCCTCAACTATGCCTTCGAATAAGGTTTCACTTAAGGAGGCCATATCGCGCACTCGCTTCCTATTGTAATATTCATATCCGAGCCACAAAGACGCTCCGCTTGCCAAATTCATCAGACCCATATTTTTCTCCTTTCATAGATAAGTCAAGAGTTTCTCTTGTCTGCAAAAAAAGATAAGTGCCTTTTTGCCTCGTTTAATCTTTTGCCGGCATCGGAACCAAACAATTCCGACGCCCAAATTTCATCGACTGTATACACATCTATGTAATGATATATCATACATCAGAAACTTTTCGAAACGTCAATATTGGCATTTCCGCTTGTGAACGCTTATAAATCTCAACATAACCTATGCACAGCCAACTGCCGCTTCGATTCAAATAAGTATTGACATAATCGCAAAAATATGGTGTAATATAAAAGAAAGCGAGGCGAGACAAAATGAAAAATTTAACCCTGACAAATTCCATTGCTGCGCTGGTTTTATCGATTATAAGTCTGATTTTGACACTTTTGGAGATTTTATAAAATCTCCAAAATACAAATCACTGTCCGTTTTTACACCCACCAAATGTGATACAATGATTGCAAAAGAAAAACAGGAGACATAACGTGGCTTTTTAC
The DNA here is from genome assembly GCA_964606825.1 of uncultured Oscillospiraceae bacterium. Lineage (GTDB taxonomy): Bacteria > Bacillota > Clostridia > UMGS1810 > UMGS1810 > CAKSIN01. The sequence goes on from CAZSIY010000053.1 coordinate 2,647, forward strand.
GATTGGAACAAAGACGATAAAAAAGATATTCAAGACGACTTTATTGAGTACAACATTTACAAGCAATCAACCCAAAACAGCAGTCATTCAAGCGGAAATTATTCAAATGACAATTCGGGTTGCGGCGCATGGCGGGGATATCGATTATATTGATAGTAATTGTTTTACTTTCAAAATGTGGGAGTTGATTTTTATGAAAACAAAAATTCTATACATATCCGCCTCACTATTGGTTGTATGTGCTGTGATTTGCGGCGGAATGTATCTACACAAAAAACTAATTAACGACACATACAAAAGCGCGATTTCATTAATACAAAACGGCGCTTACAAAGAAGCTATCGAGGAACTCGAAAAAACAAATCAAGGCAATTTAAATCGAGAAGTTTTTAGAGATAACAACATGAAACATCTCGCACCCGACGCTTACAAAAACTCTATTCCACTGTACGCCTATGCATTGGCACAATTAGAATACAACGAAGAAGATGCGTATTTAAGAACCGTAAACGAATATCTGGAGCATATTTCCGATGATTACAGCGGTGAATTGAGCGGCGAGATAGAAACCTTCAAATGGAATTTCAAGCCGCAATACGATGAATTTTTGGCAGAAGAAAGGCGCAAATCCGAAGAACTTCAACGACTGCTCGAAGAAAGCAAACGAGAATATTATGAGAGGCTCGGCACAAAAATTCCATATGAAGGCCTTAGTGAAGATGACATAAACAGAACAGTTATGGGCAAGTATCACAAAAAAGATACTTCTTCGCAATATGGATATACTGACTATTATTGGAAAACCAATTTCGGCGAAATTATGCTGATTGCAACTTGTAAAGAGGGAAAAGTCATCTCTGTTTCCCGATACGGTTGGGATTATTTTTGGACAAAGGATATGCAACCCATTTGGAACGCAAAAAAAACATACACGAATAAAAAAAGTTCCTCCGACACCAAGAAAAAAGACCCTTATAACGTCAATGATTACAGTGACCCCGAGGACTTTTACTACGATAATTACGACGATTTTTGGGATTACGAAGATGCCGAAGATTATTATTATGATAATTATGAAGATTGATAAAATAAAGCTTACCGCGTTTTTAAGGCAGTAAGCTTTATTTTTATGTCAATTATCGTCTTATATACGCAATATTTTGCGCCGTCTCCGCATTTGGTTCATGTACGCAAAGGTCAATTTCTTTGGCGCCGGTAAGATAAGCGGTTAAATCGCCCATATTCTCTGTGCTATCGGGCAAATACAAGCCGCATTTAGGCCTGTAAGTGTCGGCATGGTAATCGCCGCCGCATGTAACTATCAAATGCTTTTCGCGCGCAATATTCAATATTTCGCTTGAATAAGAGTTTTTATAAAGAGGGTGGCAGTTTATCTCGATGCCGTCAAGATAATCGGTATTAAGCACGGTTGTGCCGTTTCTGAACGGATGCGCCTGCACCATGATACCGCCGTTTTCTTTAACTTTTTCGTACAATTTTTCTTGTGTATACTCATACATTGTAGGATTTTTTCGAATAAAATCATCAGGCGTGCCGTAAATCAATATATGAACGTGTGGGTAGAGTGCCGCTGAAAGCTCAATTCCTCGAAACACTTTTACACCCTCTCGCGCACCGCAAACCTCGGCATAGAAGTATTCCTCGATATATTTTTCGGCAAACGCCTCTGCGCCATCATCACCTATGTAAGACTTTTGGTAGTGGTTCGTAATAACTACCCCGTCGATACCATAAGCCTTTGCGCGCTTTACGCCTTCAGCCGCATCAATAAGACAGCATTTGCTTATTCCCGATGTGTGCACATGTAAATCTATGAGCATTTATATCACCCTTCAAATTTTATAGTATGAAAAAAGTTGAAAAAGCCGGCCAAGCAAGCTCTTTCAACCTAAATTTTTAAAATATCCTTCTTACACTTGCAAGTCTTTCGGAATAGGAAGTTCCCTCAAGAGGAACAATTTCAACATTGTAGCCGGTTCTGGGCGAATGAATAAAGTAGCCATTGCCTACATAAATTCCGGTGTGACCTATGTAATCACTTCCCACATACGATGCAAAGCACAATATATCGCCGGGTTTCATTTCATCTTTTGAAACTTCAGCGCCACAAAGAGCCTGGTCGCTTGAAATGCGGTGGATATCAATGCCCATTAAATTATAACAATACTTTACAAATCCCGAACAATCAAAACCCTCGGGCGACATTCCGCCGTAAACATAGGGAGTTCCTATAAACGCCTTAGCCTTTTCAACAAGTTGCTCTCCGAGATTTAAAGAATTTACATAAGACGGAATTTCGGGGGCGTTTTCCGGAATGGCAACCGTTGTTTTAATTTCTTTTTTTTCATTTTCTGCCGTAGAAGCTACGGGAGCTACCGCGGACAATTGAGGTTCTTGCACCACTTGAACGACTTCGCCGAGTTTGATATAATCCGCGCAAACATATGCGCCGTACTCTCCCATTTCAATTTTATACCAATTGTTTTCCAAAATCTCGGTAACTTTTACCGCACTGCCGTTAGGAAGCTGTGAAAGTATTACAGACTCGGTTGTAGGCTTTGTACGAACATTTAAAACATCTGCGGTAACAGTTCCGCTGTATATTGTTGCGGCACTTGCACCAAGCACTGACGACGCGACAAATGCCGCTGTTATGGTTAATATTCTGCTTATTTTCATTAGATTTTATATTCGCATAAGCGAACTTTACCTCCTGATTATTAAACACATTTATATATTTTACCACAAAATTTGATTTTTGTCAAATTTCATAAAAACAGAACCGGTGTCAAGCAAAATTTTCACTCTGCAATTTTAAAATTCATAATTTTTAAACCTCATTCTCAATTTTTAAACTTGATATTGAAAAAATATGCTGTAAAATTAAATTATACTTAATTTTACATATGAGGAGTTTTACTATAATTTGGAACATTGTTGAACTTGCAAACGTTGAAAGAGTTGAGCGCCGCTACGACGGAGCTTATAAAATTTTCCGTTTTCCGGAAAATGTACACAAAAGTTTGGGTACCGAAGGTAATCGCTATCCCTTGATACCTGCCAAAGGCTGTGTGGGGTGTGAAATAAGATTTATCGGAGACGATGCCAACATTACTATGTCATCCGGCGGCCTTGGCAGCACTGTTGAAGTGTATCTCGGCGATTTTTTATATTCGGTAATGACCATAAAAGATGGCACCTGCATACGCATGCCGCTTCGCATTGACAATTCCGTACAGCTTGGTGACATGCAAGGTGTTACCACGTATTTTCCGAAAAACATGTGGAGAATAGTATGCGGCAAAGATTTGCCCACGGTAATTTACGATATAGTACCCTTAAGTGATATACGCCCGCCGAGAAAAGACAAAGGCTATCAAAAACCATTTTGGCATACGGCACATCAATCAGTCAAAGCTCCAGGGCAAATTTCCCCACAAGCGGATATCTTTCGTTTTTGGGCAAAAAACTGCACGCAAACGTTTTAAACAAAGGATTGGGCGGCCCTTGCTTCTGCGAAAAAGAAATAGCAGAATGGCTCCCCAATGTTGAAATGTGACATGCTCATTTTGGAACCTATGGGTAATATGCTCAGCGCTTCGTATGACGTTGAAGTGTTTAAAAGTAGGCTCAACTACATTACGCAGTGCTACGTGCCTATGGGAAAACCCGTTGTTTTGATGACATGCCACAGATTTTTAGGCACAAAATCCCACACGGACGGTGTTCAATACGAAGCGTACATAAAGGCAATGACAGATATTTACGAAAAATACAAAAATCAAAACACATATTTCATAGACGAAAACGAAATTATGGACGAATACACCATGCTCTGCGCCGACCTCACCCACCCCACAAATTACGGACACTTTGTAATGGGAACGAGAATTGCCGACAAATTGAGAGAAGAGTTTAAAATTATTTAATTGTGAGGGATATGTATGGATATTTCAATTAATTTGCAATATTATTCAAAAAACATAGGCCTTGAAAAAGCCGCAAAATTTGTAGGCGATGCAGGAATAAAACTTCTCGACTACACACCGGAGCCCGAGTCTCCAAAAGATGAGTGGAAAAAAGCACTTGAAATTTTCAACAAATACGGTATTAAAGTTTACCAGTGCCACGCACCTTTTAACAGATACGGCACTTATGGCGAAAATCACAGAAAATTACTCGTCAAAAGCCTTGAAATGGCACATTTTTCGGGAGCGCGCTATCTCGTAGTACACGGCGATGAATTTGACTTTAAAAACAGCAAATATTCGCCCAAAGCTACACTTTCATACAACTATGACTATTTTTGCATCAATCGTTGAAAACGCGGCTGAAAAAACATATACGTGGCATTTGAGAATGTTTTTGAAGATAATTTCAATCAAAATCCGAGATATTCTTCAAAAACCGAAGATTTAATAAGCCTAATAGACAAATTCAACAGCGAAAACGTTTGCTGTTGCTGGGATTTCGGACACGGAGCAGTTAAGCTCGGCGAAAATTGCGTTGAGGGAATTAAAAAGCTCGGAAACAGAATACAATGCACCCACGTGCACGACAATTACTATTACAGCGACTCCCACCTCGTTCCGTTTTTGACCAATTGGACTAGTCAAAAAACATGAACGCAATGAAAAATACAAAAAGCGATGTTTTAAGTTTTGAACTTGTGTATGGAGGTATTCCGGAAAGCGTGGTTCCCGCGCACGCAATTATGATGGCGACAATAGGAAAAACGCTATATGATTTAATGGATTAAGTTAAAACAACCATTAATAATATTATTAAAAGCGGCACATTTTTTCTGTGCCGCTTCAACATTTTTGTTAGAAATTCCGTTCAAAACCAAATGTCACACAAAAAAATTTTGAACCAATATCATATATAAAATCGTAGCTGTGCCTATGCTGAGCAGAGTACTTTTCCTCCACTTATGAATTAATACTAGAACACCTACCGCTATCAATTCCGGTACAGCATGATATTTTGAAAAAAACGCACCTTTTAAGCTATATATTACCAGCACCCCCATAACGGCATACGGTAACACCTTTCCAAGGTATGTAACCGTTTTTGGCGGATTTTTATTTTCGGGAAAAATTATAAACGGTAAAAATCTTGTTATCATAGTGCCGATAACAACCATCGCAATAGTTATTATTTTCTCCGTTGTTGTCATTTTATTCTTCCTCCCTGCATCTTCTACGAGTAATGATAAAGTATATAACAATCAGTGCCATTGCCGGAAGAAGAAACTTCTCGCTTCCAAAAATCATTAAACATATAAAAGAGCAACCAACACCCGCCAAAGCATATCTGTGATTTCCATTTTCTTCCCACTGATTGATAAACATTACGGTAAACAATGCCGTCATTACAAATTCAATTCCGGTTGTGTCAATATGAATAATATACCCCAACAATGCCCCCAAAGTTGCACCAGTTACCCAGTAAATATGATTTAACAGAGTGACAAAAAACATGAACCAACCTATGTCTACCCCTTCTGGAGAAACTGTGCAATTAATACTGAACGACTCGTCACACATTCCGTAAATAAGATACAATTTCTTCATTCCGACATTTTTATATTTTGAAAGCAAGGAAACTCCATAAAACAAATGGCGGGCATTTACCATTAAAGCAAGAAAAAATGCATAAATGGGATTAAATTCCGACAACAACAAATTAATAGTTACAAATTCCATAGAACCTGCAAAAACAAACAAACTCATTAAAGCCGGATACAGAAATGAAAAGCCTTTACTCTTCATCAAAAAACCGTACGACATTCCCAAAAACAAAAAGCCGATACAAATCGGAAGAGTGCATGGCAAGGCTACCTTGAACGCTTTTCTTTTCATATTTTTATTTTCCTCTTGTTCTTTATTATTTTCATTCAATATGCAAGCAAAACGACATACCATAAAAATCGATATGCCGTTTTTCCTTGCAACAATGTTTTTCGAGTGCGTTTTTATTCAATTATCTCATGAGATTTTGAGTTCTTCCGGGT
>CAZSIY010000054.1:0-7247 GCA_964606825.1 uncultured Oscillospiraceae bacterium
CACCTCATCCGAGTTGCTGCGCAACCCACCTTCCCCTCAAGGGGAAGGCTTTGCTTTGCCTCATTTGAGGTAAGTGAAAAGCGGCAGAAAAACAATCCCTCAGTCAGTTTCACTGCCAGCTCCCTTTACACAAGGGAGCCTTGTGGTATCGGCGGTGCAGTTCTAATTGGTAAAGACTGAATAAGTAAGATACGCAGGTGTGGTCGGAGACCGCGGTTTTCCTATTTTTAAAATAGAATTTTTATGGCTCTTATCCCCTCAGACGCCTAACGGCGCCAGCTCCCCTTACCATAAGGGGAGCCTTGAATATGCCCCAGACGGGCAAGAGCGCGGGCGGGGGTGATAGAGGCGCGCTCGCTTAGCGCCCCTATCTCGGTTACGACTATCGTATATCTTCTTTCACAATCGATGCTTTATTTTCCAATTTTTCGCTGTTTTCGAGAAGAGATTTTAATTTTTTAAATGCTTTTGAATAATAATGTCCGTCGCAAATTCTTTCGTCGCAAACAACGGTAATGCCGACGAGGCGGCGCTTTTCAACAGTGCCGTCTTTTGCGACGACGTAGGCGGTGCGTTTTGTGCCCAAAGAGAGAAACACGGGCACGTTTCCGAAGTCATATAGATGATGGAAAACGGGGCCTATGCCCAAAGAACCCATATTCGTGATAAACATTGAGGCATGAAATGGGCTTGCCTTTGTTAAAAATCGGGGCAAGAGGCCGAAGTAATCCGCAAGTTTTAAGCTCCACACGGCAAATTTTAAAAACACGCCGGGTATCATAACGAGCACTCTTGCTATGGTATCCATGGCGTTTCCGTCGCCGACACCGCGGTTTTCGATTACGGCTTTATTTACCTTTGAATAGATGTCGTCAAGGTTATCGGAGGCATCGGGAAAAATTTTTACCACGGTTTCCTGTGCATCGAGCGCCATCTCCTTTTTTATGGTGAGGCACATTTCGATATTATTTCGCGCGTAAATTTTTTGACCGCGAACAAAGCGATTTATGCCCGGATATTCGGCTATTGTGCGCACGTATGATGCCATGAGAATGTGCATAAGTCCGAGGCCTTTTAAGCCCTCTTTGCGTTTTTTGGATATGAATTTTTCGGTTTCCGTTATGTCTATGTCGCACGAAAAAATATTTGAGGAACCGTTTCTGTTCGGCATAATGTACGCTTCCATTACGTTCATTGGGGCAAGCGTTTTTATGCGTCTTCCCTCTTTTTTCAAAAAATCTCCTCCTTCTTTTTGGTGGGGTGTTTTTTCAATTTCCACCTCATCCGAGTTGCTGCGCAACCTACCTTCCACCTCAAGGGGAAAGCTTTGTTTCGTTTTATTTAAAAAAACGTCATTTGGCTACTTTCGGGCAAGTCATTCAAGATACCGCTTTTTCTCATTACTTCGAGGACGGTTTTATTCACCTTTGAGCGCTGCTGCAAGTCCTCAACGGAGTCGAACACTTCGCCGGCTCTGGCTTCCACTATACTTTTTGCGGCATTTGTGCCTACGCCCGGGAGAGCGTTAAGCGGCGGCAAGATACCGGTTTCGGTGGGCATAAACTTTACGCTGTCGGACTTATAAAGGTCGATTTTATCAAAGGTTATGCCTCTTGAATACATTTCTATTACCACTTCCAAAATGGTTATAACGTTATCTTCTTTGGCGGTGGTTTCTTTTGCGGCTTTTTTAGCCTCATACATTTTTATATTTTCGCGAGCCTTTTCCTCGCCCATTGCCATGATTTCCGAGTCGAACTCATCTGCGCGGACGGTGAAATACGCGCAGTAAAACTCCTTGGGGTAATGCACCTTAAAATATGCTATGCGGTAGGCGCTTGTAACATATGCAACGGCGTGAGCCTTGGGGAACATATACTTAATTTTCTTACACGATTTTATATACCAATCGGGCACGTCATGTTCACGCATTGTGGTTTCAAAATCTTCGGTGAGGCCTTTACCCTTTCTTACGCTCTCCATGATTTTAAAGGCTTTTGCGTTTTCAACGCCGTGGTGAATTAAGTAAACCATGATATCGTCACGGGTACAGATAGCGTCTTTAAGGGTACAAATGCCTTGGCGAACAAGCTCTTGGGCGTTGCCCGTCCAAACGTCTGTTCCGTGGGAAAGGCCCGAAATTCTTACAAGCTCGGCAAAGGTGGTAGGCTTTGTATCTACGAGCATTTGGCGAACAAAGTTTGTACCGAACTCGGGCACGGCGTAGGTACCGACGGGGCTGTTTATTTGTTCGGGGGTAACGCCGAGAGCCTCGGTGCTTAAAAACAGGCTCATTGTAGGCTTATCGCCCATGGGAACGGTTCTGGGGTCGATGCCCGTTAGGTCTTGCAACATTCTTATAACGGTAGGGTCATCGTGGCCGAGGATATCGAGCTTCAAAAGGTTTGAGTCGATTGAGTGATAGTCGAAGTGGAGAGTGATAATTCCGCTCTCTTTATCGTCTGCGGGGTGTTGAATTGGCGAAAATTCGTGCACATCACGGGATTTGGGCACAACTATAATACCGCCCGGGTGCTGACCGGTGGTTCTTTTTACGCCGGTGCAACCCTTTACGAGGCGTTCGATTTGGGCATTTGTAACGTATTGGCCTTTGCCCTCAAAATATTTTTTAACATAGCCGAAAGCTGTTTTTTCCGCCACGGTGCCTATGGTTCCGGCGCGGAAAACGTGGCTTTTTCCAAATAGCTCTTCTATGTATTTATGCGCCCTCGGCTGATAATCGCCCGAGAAGTTAAGGTCGATATCGGGCTCTTTGTCTCCACTGAAACCCAAAAAGGTTTCAAAGGGGATATCGTAGCCGTCTTTTATCATAAGGGTGCCGCAATCGGGGCAATTTTTATCGGGCATATCGCAACCGCTCGCCTGGGAGCCGTCGTTTATAAACTCGCTGTGTTTGCAATTGGGGCAAACGTAGTGGGGGCAGAGGGAATTTACCTCGGTGATATCGCTCATGAATGCCACAAGTGACGAACCTACAGAGCCTCGGGAGCCTACGAGGTAGCCGTCGCTGTTGGATTTTCTTACAAGTTTTTGGGCGATAACGTAGAGCACGGAGTAGCCGTTGCTGATAATGGAATTGAGCTCAACGTCTATTCGGTCTTTTACGATTTGGGGCAAATCCTCGCCGTAGATACGCTTTGCCTTTTCATATGTACTGCTTCTTAAGATTTCGTCGGAATTTGGAATTTCCGGCGGTGCTTTGTCGGGCGGAACGGGAACGATGCCCTCTTCTATCATATCGGCGACTTTGTTTGTGTTTTCGATTACCACTTCGCGGGCAAGGTCATCGCCCAAATATTCGAATTCGGCGAGCATTTCCTCGGTGGTTCTAAGGTAGAGCGGTGGCTGGGAGTCGGCATCTTCATAGCCTTGACCCGCCATTAAAATGCGCCTGAAAACCTCGTCTTCGGGGTTTAAAAAGTGCACGTCGCAAGTGGCAACGGTAAGTTTTCCGCTACGCTTGCCAAGCTCAATTATCGTTCTGTTTATATGCTTTAAATCTTCAACGCCCGAGAGTGTGCCGCCTCTTGTGAGAAAGGCGTTGTTGCCCAGGGGTTGAATTTCCAAATAGTCGTAAAAATCTATGAGGTTATTTATTTTGTTGTAGTCAAGGTTGTAGGGGTTTTCCAAAATTGCGCGGTAAACCTCGCCCGCCTCGCACGCGGAGCCCACGATTATGCCCTCGCGGTACTGCTGGAGAAGGCTTTTCGGAATACGGGGCCTTTTGTAAAAATAGTCAAGGTGTGACTTTGATATCATATTATAAAGGTTTCGCATGCCCTTTTGGCTTTGCACAAGCAATATGCAATGGTAGGTTTTAAGCGACTTTATGTCGGCTTTGCCGGAAAGGGAAACGTTTATATCCTTTAAATTATCTATATTGTGCTCGTCGAGAAGAGAGAGAAGTTCAAAGAAAATCTCCGCTGTTGCCTCGGCATCGTCCACGGCGCGGTGGTGATTTGTAAGTTTTACCTTAAAATACTTTGTGAGGGTATCGAGCTTATAATTTTTAACGCCGTCAACGGTGCATCTTGCAAGCTCCAACGTATCGAGGTGCACGAAATTGTAGTCCATGGAGCAGTTCTTAGCCCATTGTTTTACAAAACCCGTGTCGAATGAGGCGTTATGCGCAACGAGAACCGCGTCTTGACAAAAATCGTAAAAGTTTTTAAGGGCTTCGTCGATTTTGGGCGCGTCTTCAACCATATCTTCGGTAATGGAAGTGAGGTCAGTGATTTTTTGGGGAATTGGGCGTTCGGGGTTTACGAAAGTGGAAAAGCGGTCTACGATTTTCCTGTCTTTGATTTTCACGGCACCTATTTCAATAATTGCGTCGGTATTTGCGTGAAGTCCCGTGGTTTCCAGGTCAAACACCACAAATTCGCCGTTTGTGGGATAATTTTTGGGTTTTGACACGATTTGGGTGGTGTCGTTTACCAGGTAGCACTCAACGCCGTAGATTACCTTTATGTCATTTCCCGCGGCGTGCATGGCATCGGGGAAAGCCTGAACGTTTCCGTGGTCGGTGACGGCAACCGCCTTATGACCCCAGGAAATTGCGGTTTTCACAAGCGTTTTAACGTCGGTCATGGCGTCCATTGTACTCATTTTCGTATGCATATGGAGCTCCACGCGCTTATCGACGGATGTATCCATGCGCATTTTCTTTTTGGCTTTTACAACGTCATTTACAATCATTACGTTTTCTTTGGAATAGTTGTCGTACTGAACTTTTCCGCGGACTTTTACGTACATGCCCTTTTTGATATTGCCGAGGATTTTTTTTGCCTTATTCTGGGGCAAAAACGCTTTACAGGAATAGGCGCTTTTATTATCGGCGATGAAAAACGTAAAGAGAGTTTTTCCGCTTTTAAGCTCACGCGAGTCGGGCGAGAGCACTTCGCCCTCGGTAACTACTCTTCCGCCGTCTTCGTCGATTTCTGAGATTTCTATGGGAACCTGGTCGGATATGTCTTTTCCCATGAGCGCTTCGGACTCTTCTTCCCCGTCGTCTTCGGGCACGGGGGCATAGGTCACCTGAGGTGGCGGAGGGGGAACCATGTTTTTAAGCGCTTCGGCTTTTAATCGCTCGGTTTCTTCGGGGTTGCTTTCGTCTACAAAAACAACCTCAACGTCGGATTTTAACTGACTTTTTATGAGCTTTTCCATTGTTTTCGCGCAATCCAAGCTGTTTAGCATATCCACGCCGCATCGGCAATGAATTTTTAAAACGCCGTTTTCATATTCGGCGCGGCTTTGGACGAAAAGGTGCCTTACGCCGCTTATTATTTCGTTTACGTAGAAAACGAGGTTTTTGTAGTAGTCATCTATATTTATGTCGTCTATTGTGAGGTTTTCGTACTTAATTCTCAAGATAAATTCACTCAAATTATACCTTTGGCGAACTTCTTTTTTATAGTCCTCTATAATTTCGTAGCCTACGAGGTGGTCGCTTACCACGGTGACTTCCATTTTGCGGTTTGCCGACGAGGCGTTTGTGCTGTATATGAAACAATCCGCAAGTTCGTCGGGAATTTTTACGTCTTTTATAATGCTGTCGAGTTTATAATTTGTCGGTGCCATTTACTGCTCCTTCATTTTTTCTATCTCGCAGACAAGTTCGTCAAAAAGCTTGTCTTCGGGAACTTTTCTTAAAATTTCGCCTTTTTTGAAAATGAGGCCTTCGCCGTTTCCGCCGGCAATGCCGATATCGGCTTCTCGCGCCTCACCGGGGCCGTTTACGGCGCAACCCATTACGGCAACCGTTATGCCCAAATTTACGGTTTGCAGATAATTTTCGACTTTTGTTGCAAGGTCTATAAGGCCTATATTCGTTCTGGCGCAAGTCGGGCATGAGATAAACGTGGGGAGGTTGTCTTTAAGTCCGAGGGATTTTAATATTTCTTTTGCCACGATTACTTCTTTTACAGGGTCGTCGGTTAAGGAAACGCGTATTGTGTCGCCGATGCCGTCTTTTAAGAGAGAACCTATGCCGATTGCGGATTTTACGGTGCCTCCGAGGAAGGTGCCCGCCTCGGTAACGCCCAGGTGGAGTGGGTAATCGCTTTTTTGCGCCATTAGGCGGTAGGCATCAATGGTTTTATTTACGTCGGAGGCTTTGAGCGAGAGAACGATGTCGGAAAAGCCGTATTTTTCGAGCATTTTTGCGTGCTTTTCGGCGCTTTCCACCATGGCTTCGGGGGTGGGAGAGCCGTATTTTGCAAGGAGCTCTTTTTCCACGGAGCCGCTGTTTACGCCAATTCTTATGGGGATATTTTTCTCTTTTGCCATTTTCGCAACGGCTTTTACGCCCTCTTCGGATCCGATGTTTCCCGGGTTTATGCGCACTTTGTCTACGCCGTTTTCCATGCTTTTTATCGCGAGGCGGTAGTCAAAATGAATGTCGGCAACTATGGGAATGTGGATATTTTTTTTGATTTCGCCAATTGCCTCGGCGCTTTTTTCGTCGGGCACGGCAACGCGCACAATGTCGCATCCCGCGTCTTCAAGGCGTAGAATTTGCGCCGTTACCGCCGCTACGTTTGACGTTTTTTCGGAGCACATTGACTGTATTAAAACGGGGCTTTCGCCGCCGATGAATTTGGTGCCTATTTTTGTTTTTTTCGACATGGTATCACCGCCTGAGAGTCTTTGGTTTGTTACGTATATTTTATCACATTTGGGGGAAGTCGTCAATATTGGATTTTGAAGAGGAAAATGAGATTGTTCTGTCCTTGGTGAGGAATTGCATTTCTAACAAATGAGGCGAAGCTAATCGCATTTGCACGGTGAGATAGCATATCAAGCGAAATAAAAATTAATATACGCAAAACGCCGCATGCTTTATTTTCTTCTTCATGCGACGTTTTAGTCCGATACTGCGGCTGATTGCAGCACTTTCGGACGGCGTATTAAATTAATTTTTATGAGCCTTGAATGTGGCCGAGACAGGCAAGAGCGCGGGCGGGATTGTTAAGGGCGTGATCACTTAATGTCCTTAACCCGGTGTGGTTGGAGACCATAGTTTTCCTTATTTTGCAAAATAGAATTGTTATGGCTCTTATCCCCTCAGTCAGCTAACGCTGCCAGCTCCCCTTACCATAAGGGGAGCCTTACGGCACCGGGGGCGCAGTACTCATTGGCGAAGATATCTGCATGAGTAAGATGTGCAATCCCCTCAGTCAGCTAACGCTGCCAGCTCCCCTTACCATAAGGGGAGCCTTACG
>CAZSIY010000054.1:7347-8581 GCA_964606825.1 uncultured Oscillospiraceae bacterium
GCACCGGGGGTGCAGTACTCATTGGCGAGTGATTGCATTTCTAACAAATGAGGCTTTGTTTTGCTTCATTTTGCATAAAAAAACCGGCTCCGCGGAAATCGCAAAAGCCGGAAAAAAAGGGGAAATGTAGCTGGTAAGTTATGGCGGAAACAGAGTTTGTTTCCGACGATGCGACTTTCATGCTCGCACCAAACGTTCATTCTCAATCTGCTGTGGGAACTTCCTCGCCGAGAACGACAACTATATTTTTATAACTGCCCTGCCTATAAACTTTGAGAGTAATCTCATCGCCTGGGGCATGCTTATTTTTGATTTTATTGATATCGTCTACTGTTTCAACCTTGGTGCCGTTGCACTCTACCACGATATCGCCTATTTTAATTCCCGCCATATATGCCGGGGAGTTTGCCGTCATGCTTGAAACATACACGCCAACCTTTAAGTTATATGCTTTTGCATCTTTTTCGGTAACGGCTCTGCCGGCAATGCCGATTACGGGTCTTCCTGTAACGTAGCCGCTGTCTATAAGGTCGGTGATGATAGGTTTGGCTTCGTCAATCGGGATAGCAAAGCCGAGGCCTTCAAGGCTTGACGAAGAAATTTTTGCGGTATTTATTCCTATGAGTTCGCCGTATGCGTTTACAAGCGCTCCGCCGGAGTTACCGGGGTTTATTGCGGCGTCTGTTTGAATAAGGGTGAGCTGTTTATTATCAACGGTAACGCTTCTGTTAAGTCCGCTGATTATGCCATGGGTGGTGGTGCCCGCAAATTCCTGTCCCAAGGGGTTGCCTATTGCAATTGCGGTATCGCCCACGCGAAGTGCGGAGCTGTCGCCCATTTTCGCATAAGTGAGTTCCGTGGCATCTATTTTGAGAACTGCGAGGTCGGTATTTGCATCTTTTCCGACGAGTTTTGCGGTGTATTCATCGCCTGTGTTTAAAATTACCACAAGTTCGTTTGCGCCCTCTACAACGTGGTTGTTTGTAACGATGTAGCCGTCGGTGCTGATGATAACGCCCGAGCCGCTGCTCTGCTCAACCTCTTGCTGCTGACCGCCCTGGCTTCCGTATTGGCCTCCGAAGAAGTAGTCGTAGATGTCGTTGTATTTAGTGAGGGTTGCTTTATTTATAATTCCCACAACGGCGGGGCCTACTTTATCCACAATTTCGGGAGTGGAGAGAGCCTTTTTGTCTGCCGTGGATATGGCGCTATTTGCCACAACTGCCGCGCCGGG
>CAZSIY010000055.1:0-6629 GCA_964606825.1 uncultured Oscillospiraceae bacterium
CTCTTCTGTAAGACCCGAGCCCTCTTTGGGTATAACGCAAGCCATTGCTTCTTCGCCGTACTGCTTATCGGGAACTCCTATTACCTGAACGTCTTTAACATCTGGGTTTGTGTAAATAAAGTCTTCTATTTCCTTCGGATAGAGGTTTTCTCCGCCGCGGATAATCATATCTTTAATTCTTCCGGTTATTTTGTAATATCCTTCGGGGGTACGTCTTGCAAGGTCGCCGGAGTGGAGCCAGCCGTCTTCATCTATCGCAACAGCTGTTGCCGCGGGCATTTTATAATATCCTTTCATGATATTGTAACCTCTTGCAACAAATTCACCGTCTACATTGTCAGGGAGGTCTTCGCCTGTTTCGGGGTCAACAATTTTACATTCTACGCCGAATATCGGTGCGCCTACGGTGTTTACGCGTGTTTCGAGCGAGTCTGTGGTTTTACTCATTGTTGTGGCAGGCGATGCTTCCGTCTGGCCGTATGTTATGCAAATTTCCGGCATATGCATTTTTTCGACAACTTCCTGCATTGTCTGAATGGGGCAGGGAGAGCCTGCCATTATACCTGTTCTCATGTGTGAGAAATCGGTTTTTTCAAAGTCTTTGTGGCCGAGCATTGTTATAAACATTGTGGGCACACCGTGGAAGCATGTGATTTTTTCACGATTTATGCAGTCGAGGCCTTTGGAGGGCGAAAATGCCGGTATCGGCGACATTGTAACGCCGTGTGTCATTGATGCAGTCATTGCAAGCACCATGCCGAAACAGTGGAACATGGGAACCTGTATCATCATTCTGTCGGCGGTGGACAAATCCATGCAATCGCCGATTGCTTTTCCGTTGTTTACAACATTGTAGTGGGTGAGCATTACACCTTTGGGGAATCCTGTTGTTCCCGATGTATATTGAATGTTGCAAACGTCGTGCTTGTTGATGCTCATTTGGCGGCGTAGTACATCTTCATAAGGTACGCTGTCTTTGTATCCGAGCGACTCTTCCCAAGTGAGCGCGCCGTCCATCTCGCAGTCAACTGTTATTACATTTCTGAGGAAAGGTAATTTTTTTGAGTGGAGAGGAGTGCCTTTTTCGTGTCCTTCGAGTTCGGGGCAGAGCTGTTGCATAATTTCCACGTAATTTGAGTCTTTGAAGCCTTCGGTCATAACAAGGGTGTGAGTGTCCGATTGTCTTAAAAGATATTCGGCTTCGTATACTTTGTATGCGGTATTTACCGTTACTAAAACAGCTCCGATTTTAACAGATGCCCAAAATGTTATGTACCATGCGGGTACATTTGTTGCCCATATTGCAACGTGGTCTCCACGGCGAACGCCGAGAGCTATGAGGGTTCTTGCAAAGTCGTCTACATCATCGCGGAACTGGGAGTAGGTTCTTGTGTAGTCAAGCATTGTGTATCTGAATGCATACTGATCCGGGAATTCTTCGCAAACACGGTCTAGAACTTGCGGAAATGTGAGGTCTAAAAGTTTATTTTTCTGCCATATATACTTTCCTGTTTTGGTGTTGTTGTCAAAGAGTGAAGAATGTTCGTCCGTTTCATCTTTATATCTTGAAATGTAATCTATAAACTGCGGGAAAATAATTCCGGCATCGGAAAGGTCGGGATTCCACATTTTTATCCATTCAAATGTGATGTAACCTTCATAATTGATGGATTTTAATGCCGACATAAAGCTGTCTATCGGAATATCACCGTCGCCCATCATGCAGTAAGTAACGTTGCTGTTTTCGTTGCAGATTGAGTCTTTTATATGAATGTATTTTATGTATGCGCCCAAATTTTGAAGAGTTTCTTCGGGAGTTTCGTTAAAAAATCTGTATGGGTGATGAATATCCCAAAGTGCGGCAACATTGTCGCTCGCAATTTCGTTCAAAACGTTCTTGAGACGATTTGTGTCTGCATACACGCCGTTTGTTTCCACAAGAAGTGTAACGCCGTTTTCTTCGGCAAAAGGTGCAAGCTCTTTGAGCTCGGCAATTATTGTATTGTCGTCTACTTCACCCTCGGGAGCGGCTTTCATATCTCCCAAAATTCTTATGTAAGGAGTTTTTGTTTTTGCCGCAAGAGCGATATATCTTTTGATTTCGGCAAAGTTAGCTTCGTGTTCGTCTGTGTACTTGAGGCAACATCCTGTTGAAAGGCAGGGAATTTCCAAATGCAAAGAATTCAGTTTGTTCATGGTTTCCTCGCATTTTTGGTCGGAAAACGACGTTGAAAACGTGTTGTCGCTTATGTGACGGATTTCAATGCCGTCAAAACCGAGATCCTTTGCCATGGCCTTGATGTCGCTCCAGCTGTAGCCGGGGCATCCGATTGTTGAAAAAGCAAATTTCATAATAACATTCCTTCTTTCCTAAAATAAAAAATCCTGCAAACGGATTTCGCTCGCAGGAGAAAATATTTGGATAACAATATACAAAATGTGCCAAGCACAGCATGCGGTATCCATCAATACCCCCTCCTGATAACGGTGAGAAACCCGGTCACATCTACTAACCTTGCGGCTTTCGACTGACTGCTCCGGGGTGAGTTCGCGCTTGCCCGTGAACACTGTTTTGCAGCAACCAACAGCTCTCTTAGCTTCACATGACAGGGCTTTGTCCCCTTCATAGCATTTAATACAATTATTTTACCACATTTTTTTTCGTTTGTCTACAATTTTTTTAACGGTATTTCAAACAAAAAAATCTTTTGCAAAATTCACAAAATATAATTTTTAAACAAAAGAATGTGAAATTTATGCTTGATTTACTTTGTAATATAGAGTATAATTATAACATACGAATTGGAAGGAATGATAAAAATTAATCCGGTAATATTAAAAAACGAATTTATCACGGTGGAGCTGTCGTCTGTTGGTGCGCGAATTAACGGAGTTTATTCAAGCGACGGAAAAATGATTTTAGTAGACGGAGATACCGTGTTGTTTCCCGTGTGTGCGGGAGAAAAAGATAACAAAATAACAATCGGTCAAAACGAATACAACCTTGAAAAATGTGGATTTGTTAAAAATAAAGAGTTTACGGTTATGGAAAATTTCGAAGATTATGCCGAATTCATTCTAACTTCTGACGAGGAAACGGTTGTAAACTATCCGTTTTCTTTTAATCTCATAGTGTCGTACAAATTGCTCGGCAAAGCCTTGGAAGTAAGATGCGTTGTAGGTAATTTTTCTGAGTATAAAATGCCGTATTCTTTGGGATTTAACGTGCATGTTCCCATGCGCGGAGCTAAATTGGCGTTCGAATGTGAAGAAGTTTTAAATATGCATAAAATAGAAAGCGGAGTTTTAACAGGAGAAACCGTTGTCTACGAAAATGGCAACGGAAAGGAATTTTCTTTGAAATCCAATGGGGATTTTGTGCTTAAAAACATAATATCCGACAAATTCGACATTGCATGCGGAAAATCTTCGATCGGTGTGGGCGCCGATGACAAGTGCGACATTTTTGCAAGCTACAATGGCAGAGTGGCTGATGTCGGCATTTGGAGCGGTGAAGATGCCGACATTTGCATAGCGCCGTTTTCAAACGTTTTGGACGAAAACAGCAGTGCCGAATATTACAGACTTTTAACCTTTTAATGTGTAAAAATTTCGGCTGAAATTTTGTGCAAAAAAATTGTAAAAATTTTGTGAAACTACTGTTCAAACGAGCTGTTTTGTTGTATAATATAAGTTAGGTTGCGCTTGTAACCGTTTTGGTAGCACGGAGGAAATGAAATGAGTAATAAAAATACTGTTTGTGTATCGGTTTTCGGAAGTGAGTATACTATTTCCGGTGCCGAAAACAAAGAATATATAATCTCGGTGTGCGATGAGGTAGACCGCATGATGAGAGCATTTTCCAAAGAAACTAAAATAAATCCTTTAAATTCCGCAGTGCTTTGCGCAATAAATATGTGCGACGAAAAAAACAAAATTTCGGAAAAATACAGCCATACAAATGAAGACGTGGATACATTGAAAAAGGAAATTGCGGATTTAAAAACGAAAATTAAAGTTTTAAAGCAAGAAAACGCCTACATAAAAGATGAGTTGCAAACCACAAAGAATGAACTCACGGAAAGGGCGCGCGATGCAAAATAATTTTGAAATTTTATCTCCCGCCGGAAACTTTGAAATTTTAAAAAGTGCTGTTTTAAACGGTGCAGATGCCGTGTATATCGGCGGAAAATCTTTCAGTGCCAGGAAAAACGCCGCGAATTTTTCGGATGATGAAATAGCCGAAGGCGTTCGCTTTGCTCATCTCTACGGAGCAAAAGTGTATGCCGCGGTAAACACTTTAATTCGCGACAGTGAACTTAAAAGCGCCTTTGAATTTATAAAATATTTGTATGAAGTGGGTGTTGACGCGCTTATAATTCAAGATTTGGCGATTGTAAAAACAGTGAAAAAACATTTTCCGGATTTTCCTATTCATGCTAGCACTCAGATGACCGTTCACAACATAGCGGGCGTGCGAGCGGCTGAAAAATTAGGATTTTCAAGAGTGGTTCTCTCGCGAGAGCTGAGCTTTGAAGAAATAGAAAACATAAGTAAAAACACCGATGCGGAGCTTGAAGTTTTTGTTCACGGAGCTCTTTGCATGAGTTACAGCGGGCAGTGCCTATTGAGCAGTTTTATAGGCTCGCGTAGCGGAAATCGCGGTGCTTGTGCCCAACCTTGCAGGCTTCCGTATTCACTTTTTGACAATGGCGGAAAGTGCATTGTAAAAGATAAATATCTTTTGAGTTTGAAGGATTTATGCCTTGTAGACGAGATAGAAACTCTGAAAAAATGCGGCGTTGCATCACTTAAAATCGAGGGTCGCATGAAAAATGAGGACTACGTTTCAGTAGTTACTCACACGTATGACAAATACAGAAACGGCTCAAAAGTATCCGATAAAGACATGGCGATTTTGAAAAATGTTTTCAGTCGAAGCGGCTTTACAAAAGGCTATCTCATTCGATATACAGGCAGAGAAATGCTTAATTACAGCAAAAACAACGATGATGTTTATTCGCTTGTTTCCGATGACGTAAAAATTCTCAGTGAGAGTTTGAAGAAAAATACTTCAAAAAAAGTAAAATTTTCTTCTTGCGTATCTTTAAAAGCGGGGCAACCGCTGAAAGCTTCGTTTGTTTCAGGCGAAGCAACGGTTAGCCTTTCGGGCGTCTCTGTTGCGCAGGCGGCTATAAAAACTCCTCTTGATTTTGACAGGGTAAAACAACAATTTTCAAAAACCGGGAACACTCCCTTTGAGCTTGATAGCTTTACCGCCGATATTGGCGACGGATTGTGCGTTCCGATTAAAGATATAAACGATTTGAGGCGCCGCGGACTTGATGAACTTTCAAACATTTTGTCATATTCAAGCCGCAAAAGCTGTGCCGAATATGAGGCTTTACAATACGAAAAATTTACTTGCGACAAGGTTTTAAAACACGCACAGGTCATGAACTTACAGCAAGCTCATTCAGCATTGAATTTGGGATTCGACAAAATTATAATTCCATATTTTCTCTACTTAAAGGAAAAAGATTTTTTTGACGGCATCGACAAAAAAATTGCTGTAGTTTTGCCCTCAATCACAAGAGATGGCGTTATGGATTTTAAGAAAATTACAGGTTTTGAAATATACGCTTCAAATATTTCTCAAATTTTCGGATTTGATGGCTGTGACATCTGTGCAAACTACACTTTGAACGTGTTTAATTCTCTTTCACTTGAAATGATGAAAGAGCTCGGCATAAAGCGAGTTTGTCTGTCGCCAGAGCTTAATTTGAAGCAAATTGACGCAATGGGTGATTTTGCCGAAAAAGAAATCATTGTTTATGGTAAAATACCGCTTATGACGGTTCAAAATTGCGTTGTGAAATCGGCTTTCGGCAAATGTTTTTGCAAAGATGATAAATATTACTTGAAAGATAGAAAAGGCGCCGAATTCCCGCTTTATACAGATAAAACAAGCTGTACGAATACAATATTTAACAGCGCACCGATATATATGGCGGACAAACTTGATGAAATACCGCTTCACGGCATACGCTGTGAAAGATTTGTTTTTACAGATGAAACGCCAAATGAAATGGCGGATATATATGATAAATATCAAAGACATTTGCCCCACAGCGGAGATTTTACCAGAGGCCATTATTACAGGGGCGTGTAGAAAGGAACAATTATGGAAACCATAGACGTAAAGATTAAATTTTTTGAAAACAATACCGAAAAAAAGATGCCTTTTTATGCCACCTCGGGTTCGGCAGGCATGGATCTTACCGCGTGCATCGACGAGAAAATCACTTTAAAGCCTCTTGAAAGAAGACTTGTACCCACGGGAATTGCCATAAAACTTCCGAATGCGGGGTACGGTGCGTTTATATTCGCAAGGAGCGGTCTTGCCACCAAAAATGGAATAACTCTCTCAAATTGCGTGGGTGTGGTAGACAGCGACTACACTGGAGAAATTAAAGTGGGTCTTGTTAATTTAAGCAACGAAGAATACGTCTTAACGCCGGGAGAGCGAATTGCTCAGCTTGTTGTGATTCCGGTTGCTCATGTTAATTTTAGTGTTTCGGACGAGCTTGAAAATACCGAAAGAGGAAGCGGCGGTTTCGGCTCTACGG